>DASYKM010000056.1:0-6374 GCA_035995425.1 Steroidobacteraceae bacterium | reverse complement strand
GGTCATGAATCGTCTTCTTCGACCGTTCGGACTGAAGTTAGGTCCCCTCCAGGCGGGGGCCATCTATTTCCCATTGCATTTTCTCGCGGTGGGCATCGGGCTCACGCTGCTGATCGCCCCGCAGGGTGTTGGTGTGTTCTGGCCCGCCACCGGTTCCCTGTTCGCCTTCCTGCTGCTGTATCCGACCCGCTATTGGCTGGCCCTTCTTACCATGGCGTTCGTCGCCGAGCTGTCGGCACACGAGATCTTCGCGCCACAGATTCCCTACACCGTCGCCGGCCTGTTGTTCTTCGTGAAGTTCCTGGCCGGCGTCCTCGGCGTGGGACTGATGCACATCGGCGTACGCGGCCCGATTTCCTTCGCGCGGCTGCGGCATGTGTTGTGCTTCGCGGCGGCAGCCTTGTTGTCGACGCTGGCCTGCGCCATCGCCGCCGTCGGCCTGCGCGGCGGCACCAGCCTCGCGATCGGGGCCGAGGCATTCTGGCTGGCCGTGCAGAACTGGTGGATAGGCGACTTCCTCGGCGCGCTGGTGATAACACCGCTGCTGCTCACCGTCGGCATCCACGGTTTCGCATTGACCAGCAGCGTGCGCGGCGGCCGCCTCGCCACCTATTCGGCGTTCGCGGTCCTGCTGATCTTGTTAGGTGCGGTTTTCCTGCACAAGACTGGCGTGTACAGCTCACCGCTGGATGTGCCGTACATCGTGTATCCGGTGCTGGTGTGGATCGCCATGCTGAGCGGGCCGCGGCGCACGGCGCTTGCCGCCGGCATCACCGTCGCCTTCGCATCGCTCGCGACCACGCGCGGCCTGGGACCTTTCGAGAGCCCCTACCAGCTGCAGACCTTCCTCGCGCTGTGCGTGTTGCCGGTGTTGCTGTTGCAGGCCGTCATGGCCGAGCGCGATTCCGCCATCGCGAAAGCGCGCGCCAGCGATGAGCGCTATCGCGCGTTCGTCGCCAACAGCTCCGAGGCAATCTTCCGCACCGAGCTCGCCGAGCCCATGCCGGTGACGATGTCGCCCGACGAGCAGATCGCCTGGGTACGCAAACACGGCTTCGTCGCCGAGTGCAACACCGCCTTCATGGTCGCGCTCGGCGTGAAAGACGTGCAGAGCGCCGTGGTCGGCACGCGTCTCGGCGATCACCCCACCTGGTCCAAGATCTATATCGAACGTATCCGCGAGGCGATCCGCAACGGTTACCAGGTGCGCAACATCGAACACGTGGTGCACGGGCCTTATGGTCTCGACCGCGTGTTGCTCATCTCGATGATCGGCATCGTCGAGAACGGACATGTCATTCGTTTCTGGGGCAGCGGTCGCGACGTCACCGCCATGCGCGAAGCCGAACACGCCCTGGCCCAGCACGACTCGCAACTGCGGGCGCTGGCCACGGAAATCACGCTGGCCGAAGAACGCGCCCGCCGCAAACTCGCCAGCGAGCTGCACGACGGACCGGCGCAGAACCTGATCGGCCTCGGCATGCAGCTCGCTGCCATCAAGCGCGGAGTCGAAGACCGCGAGCAACTGCAGCGGCTCGACGAATGCGAACAGGTGCTGGCGGATGCCACGCTGCAGACGCGCACGCTCATGCTCGAGCTCGCGCCGCCGGGTTTGCATGAGAGCGGTCTGCTCGAAGCCTTGCGCTGGCTGGCCGACCGCGTCGCCAAGCAGCAGCGTCTCATCGTGTCAGTGGAAGACGATGGCATTCAAAAGCCCCTCGAGGACCAGGTGACGGTGCTGTTGTTCCAGACCGTGCGCGAGTTGCTGCAGAACGTCGTCAAGCACGCACGTTCCAAGCGCGCGACGGTGCGCTGCGCCGTGAGCAACGAGGCGTTTGCACTCGATGTCATCGACCCGGGCGTTGGGTTCGAGGTGCATTCCATCGACCGGCTGCCGACGCGGCATGGCGGCTTTGGGCTGTTCAACATCCGCGAACGCCTGAAGCTCATGGGCGGCAGCGTCGATATCCATTCCGTGGTCGGCGAGGGCACCACGGTGCGCATCCGCGTGCCGCTCAAAACCCAGCACGGGCTGTTCGATGAAGCCTTGAGGGCGTAAAACTCCGGGCATGCTCATCGAACGCATCTGGGCGGCGAATTCGCTGCGCAATTTTCACTACCTCATCGCCTGCGCCGAAACCGGCGAGGCGCTCATCGTCGACCCGCTGAATGCCGCGCAATGCCTGGCGGCGGCGCGTGCGCGCGGCTTCGGCATCACGCAGATCGTGAATACCCACGAGCATCGCGATCACACCGAGGGCAACGCCGGCGTGGTGGCGGCGACGCATTCGAACGTGCTGGCGCATGCGGCCGCGGCCGGCGTCATCGGTGGAGTAGATAGGGGGCTGGCGCGCGGGGACGTCATCAAGGTGGGGCGGACCGTGGAGCTCGAGGTGCTCGACACGCCCGGCCATACGCGCTCGCATGTGTGCCTGCTGGCGCACGGCCAGGCGAATGGCGACGCGCCGGCGCTATTCTGCGGCGACACGCTGTTCAACGCCGGCGCCGGCAATTGTCACAACGGTGGCGATCCCAGCCTGCTGTACGAAACCTTCGTGAATCAGTTGGCGCGGCTGCCAGACTCCACGCGGGTATATCCGGGCCATGAATACATGGCGCGCAATCTTGCGTTCACGCTCGACCGGGAGCCGGGGAATGCTGAGGCCGCGAAGGCGCTCGAAACGGCAGGTGTCCACGACCCGGCATCGGCTCGCGTCACCACGCTTGGCGAGGAGAAGCGCGTGAATGCGTTCCTGCGGCTGCAGAATCCCGAAGTCATCGCGCGCCTGCGCGAGCGCTTTCCCGAGATCGGCGAGCAGCCGGACGCGCGTACCGTGTTCGTGAAGCTGCGCGAGCTGCGCAACAGCTGGTAGCTGCGCGAATGCTACGCGGTGAACTCACCGCGACCGGCCGGATACTGCTGCTCCCAGTTGCGCCCATCGATCGACCTGATCTTCATGCCGGTGATGGTCGCGGAATCTATGCACCGCGCATTGACGCTGAATCCATCCGGGTGCGAGCGCGGCACGTAGAACGGCTTGATGCCGCAAGTAGCGCAGAACATGTGTTTGGCCGTGCCGGTGTTGAACGTGTACGTGCTCAAGGCATCCTTGCCGCTCGTGATGCGGAATCGGTCCGCGGTCACGATGAGATGCAGATAGGCGGTGCGTGTGCACATGGAGCAGTTGCACTCATCAATGGACAATTCTGCGGGTGCATCCACCTCGAAACGTACGCGGCCGCAATGGCAGCCACCTGAGTGCGTGATCATCGGATTCGTCTCGTGAGCCACGGGGTGAAGAACATGAAGGCAAGGCCCAGCAGCATGAGGCCGCCGTGCACGGGATTGTAGTCCGAGAGAATGCGAAACCAGGTCGCGCCTGTTGCTCGTCCGAGCGCTATCTCGAAAACCAGCGTGAGCGCCACCCAGAACGCGCCCGCCATCAGCTGCTCGCGCTGGGTCCTGGCGCTCATCCAGCGCGCCGTGAGCAGTGCAATGATGAAAATGAGAATGCAGCCGACCAGCACGCCCAGCTGACGCGCACGCAGGCCGCCGATCACCGGGGCGATGAACACTTCCCGGATCACGCCGTGGCCGGTCTCGACCAGCATGATGAGCATCCACACGAGCGCGACGCGCATCCAGGGCATTGGCTGCTACTTCGCCGTCTCGTGATCCAGCGTCCATTGCAACGCATCGGCCGCGCCAGGGTCGGTGGGCCGCCCGCGTTTGCGCAGCTCGGCGATGAGCTTCTCGCGCTGTTCGCGGCTGCGGTTTTGCGCCAGCTTCCATTTCACCTTGCGCGCGCGGATGTGCAGCGTGAGCGCGGAGATTTCCTTGAACGGGCCGCGGTACATGGCGTGTTCGGTGCTCACGGGCGCATGGCCGCCATCGGGTTGATAGTGCGCCATGAGCCGGCGCTGCTGTGCCGCCAGCACTTCGGCGTCTTCGGATACTTCCGCGTCGCACTCGAAGATCACCGTGCGGTGATAGGCCGTGGCGAACATTGCGTTGGAGCCGTGGATCCAGTGCGAGGGGATCGTGCCGTGCATTTCGTCGACTTCGAACACGCACTTCCGGTTGGTCAGCAGATCTTTCAGCTGCTCGTCGGCACGGCTCAGGTGGATCTCGATGGTTTCGCCCAGGAACAGGAACGGATACAGCCCGATGTGCGGCTGGCCCTCGGCGCTCACGGTGACGAAATGGCCCAATTCCTGTTTGCAGACGAAATCACGCAGCGTGGCTTCGGGGATGTCGGCGTAGTAGTCATAGAAAATCATCGGCTGATTTTATGGTTCGCGCCCCATGCGAGACAGAGCCACCCGCCCAGAAACGCCAGGCCACCTATCGGCGTGACCGCACCCCACGCGCGCACGCCGGTCAATGCGAGCACGTAGAGGCTGCCGGAAAAGATGACGATCCCGGCGACAAACAACCAGCCGGCAACCACGAACGCGCGGGCTCGCCAGTGCGCGAATCCCCAGGCGGCGGCGAACAGCGCAAACGCGTGATACATCTGGTATCGCGCACCGGTCTCGAATGCAGCCAGCAACTCGGGCGAAAGGGTGGCCTTGAGTCCGTGTGCCGCGAACGCGCCAAACGCCACGCCAAGGAAGCCGGCCGCGGCGGCGCACATATATAAGAGTCGGTCCAACTAACTCTTCAGGCTGCCCGGCCGTTGTAGCCGTATTTCACGTCAGACGCTCACCGGTGAAAGTAGATTGGCATCGCGTGCCAGCTGCCAGCGGCCGCTGGTCTTGCGCAACACGGACAACGTGTGGCCGGCACGCCGGGCGACCGTGCCATCGGGCATCGTGACCTCGACATTGAGTCTGCTCCACATGTAAGCGAAGTCACCGGCGATGTGGACTTCCTGGACTTCGCTGTGCCCGTCGATCTTCGGCATGGGCGTGCCGGCGGCGGCGGGTTTCATGGCCGCGGCGAAACGTTCCTTGCCAAAAGGCTGCTGGCCCGCGACGAGGAACACGACGTCATCCGTCATGAGGGACAGCACCGTCGCGACGTCGCCCGCCTTCGTGGCCGACATCCAGGTGGCGACGAGCTCGCGGATTTGTTGTTCGTCGGAGCCCATGCCGAGCCCTACTGCGCCTTGCGCGGCTTCTGCGCCGGTGCGGGCGTGGTGGTGACTTCGCCCACCGGCGTGGCGACGGCAAACATGACATCGGGGCCGCCGGGACCGCGCTGGCCGCGGTTCGCACGCCTGACTGCCATCTGTTCGCGCATCTCCGTCTGCCATTGCTGATAGTCGTTGTACGCGGTGAGTTGTTCGGAGGAAAGAATGGTGCGCGCCTGCGAGGCCACGCGTTCGTTGTAATCGGCCTGCCATTCCGTCGAAGCTTTCGTGTATTCCTCAGGAGTCGAGCTCTCGGACATCGCCGGCATGGGAATCCGTTTGCGCTCATCGACCAGCATCGCGAGCATGCGTTTTTGCTGATCGGCGCTGAGAGTCGCGTCCGCGCCTTCGAGCTGGCGCGAAAGCATCTCCAGTTCCTGGCGCGCGGGAATCGACTCCTGGTAGTCCTTGAGCGATTCCGCCTTGGTGGCGCCGAGAAGATCGGTGATTTCCGCCTGATCGTCGCGTCGCAGCTCGTCCAACAGGCGCCGGCGCTCGGTGGGATCGCCGGCATCGCGCCCGATCGCGAAGCTCTCCACCTGCTGGTCGGTGAGCAGATCGATGAGTTTGTTAGCCTCTTGCTGGCTCAGGCCCAGCTTCGCGCCCACGTCGACGTACAGCCGCTTGTTGTTGACGCGCATCTGCGTGCGCATCATTTTCCGGAACGCTTCGCTGCGCGGTGGCCCGTTCATGGCGAAGGAGTCGGTGACTTGCGGTTTGCCGTCAGCCTTCTCCGTGGAGTCCGACGACGATCCCATGGGCCTGACGCCCGGCGCCTTGGCAGTTCCACCGAAGCGCGCGGCGTCAGCGAAGCGCCGCTCGGTACGAGACTTCTGGAGCTCGGCGATGCGTGCGTTGAGCCCCTGCATGGCTTCGGCCACTTTGTCGGCCTGGGCCCGTTCTTCCTGGAGCTGCAGCGCCAGATAGACAGTGCTGCCGCCGAACGCCGCGGTGGCGATCGCCAGCCCCAATACGGATGCTTTCATTGTTCTCTCCCCGCGTACCGAGCACCAACTCTAGCTCTTTTGCGCCAGCAGCAAATCGAGGTAGGCGCCCTCGATCAGCTGCGTGGGCTGAATTCCGAGGCGATCCATGAGCTCACCCGCTTCGCGAATTCCCTGCTCGGGGGGTTCGTCATCCACCAGCATGACTTCGAGCTCGAGAAAATGGCCCAGGTCCTCGACGCGGTCCAGGTGAACGCGGGTACGTCCAACCAGGAAGAGAGTGCGGTATTTGCGG
>DASYKM010000055.1:0-59234 GCA_035995425.1 Steroidobacteraceae bacterium | reverse complement strand
CATGAGATCGCGCAGGTCGCCGCCACCGATCTCATCGCGGCCGGCCCAGCCGTTGCTGCCGCGGTAGTGCGGCGCGACGACGATGAATCCGGCTTCGGCAAAGCGATGCGCCATGGCGAGCATCTCGCCGGCGAAACCGTCCGGACGCGTGAAGCTGCCGCGGTTGAAGACGATGACGGGCTGCGGTTTGCCGCCGGCCGCCGGGGCGCCATATAGATAGGCGCCGACGGTCACGCCGTCGCTCACATAGGTGAACTGCCGCAGGATGAAGCGCGGGTCCGCGCGAGCCGCGTCGTAGTCCTCGCGCGTGCCGGCGTGCTGGATGCCACGATCGCTGTCGTATTCCGGCAGGGCGACGGGTGCGAGCCCGACCAACGTTGCGCATCCGGCGAGGGCGAACAGAGTCAGAACCAGCGCGAGTGACTTCACGTGACCTCCAGGAAGTTGCACAACATACGCGCCCGGGGCTCCGCAGGTTGCAGGCCCCGAAATGGGTGAAAAAGGCATGTCGAAAACGCCCGGGCCCGTTCGACTAAGTAACGAACATCAACTTAGGAGACACGCCATGCCCCGTTTAGCCGCTTCCCTGCTCCTGGTCCTGGCCACCGCGGCCAATGCCAGCACCAATTCGACGCCGCCCGTACCGGCCGGCGACTACAAGGTCGACAAGCCCCACACCAGCCTCCTGCTGCGCGTCAACCACATGGGCTTTTCCACGTTCACCGCGCGCTTCACCGGCGTGGATGTGGCGCTGAAGTTCGATCCGAATCGCCCGACTGCGTCGAGCGTGAAGGTGAACATCGACCCGAATTCGATCGAGACCGACAACGCGCCCGGCGGCTTCCTCGACATCATCCGCGGCGAGCAGCTGCTCGACACGGCGAAGTATCCGCAGCTGACGTTCCGCTCGAAGTCGGTCGAGCAGGCAGGCGCTAACAAGCTGCGCGTGCATGGCGAGCTCACGCTGCACGGAGTCACGCGGCCGGTGGTGCTCGAAGCGCGCTACAACGGCGGCTATGCCGGCCAGCCGATGGATCCGCACGCCCGCGTCGGGTTTTCGGCCACGGCCACGTTCAAGCGCTCGGACTTCGGCATGGGCTTCGGCGTGCCGGCGCCGGGCACCACGATGGGGGTCGGCGACGAAATCGATGTGGTCATCGAGTCGGAGCTCTCGGGTCCCGCGCTGGCGAAATAAACAGGAATGTCCCCTTTTTGAGGGCGGGTGTGACACCCGCCCTTTTTGTTTGGCCTCACATACACTCGCGGCATGCCGGGCTTCCACGGAACAGACCTCGTCGGTGAAGAACACATCCCGCCCGCCGCGAAGGCGGGGCTCATCATCGTGCACGGCATGGCCGAGCACCGTGGCCGCTACGCCGATGCGGTGCGCCGCTTCACGAACGAACGCATCGCCTGCTTCACCTTCGATCTGCGCGGTCACGGGCAATCGCCCGGCGAGCGCACCGACATCGCGAGCTTCCAGCTCTTCCTCGACGACCTCATGGCGATCCGCAACGATGTGGCAAAGCACAACCCGGCGCTGCCGCTGTTCATCTGGGGTCACAGCTTGGGTTCGCTGATCACCATCCGCTGCGTCGAACAGCACTACGAAGGGCTGGCCGGCGTCATCACCTCTGGCTGCCCGATCGCCGCGTTTCCGCGCACGCCGTCGCTGATTCGCGAGGCATTGATCGCGCTGTGCACGCCGTTTTCCCGCCTGCGCGTCGATCCACGCCTGCCCGCCGAGCGCCTCTCGCACTCCGAAGCCGTGCAAGCCAGCTATCGCGCGGATCCCCTGGTGCCGAAAGACGTGACGGTGCGGTTGCTCATCGAAATCGAAGCGGCGTGTCGCCGCGCACTCGAAGAGGCGCGCACTATAAACGTGCCGTGGCTGGCGCTGCACGGCGGCGACGACCGCATCGCGCCGCCACAAGGCTCGGAGAAGTTAGTCGCGGCGCTGCGCTCCGCCGACAAGCAACTGGAAATCTATCCGGGAATGCGTCACGAAGTTCACAATGAGATCGAGCCCGCGGCTTCCGGGTTCTACGCGCGGGTGATCCACTGGATCAAAGCGCACACGCGGTAGTTCCCGCAACGCGCCTAGGCGCCAGACAGGGAGGTTGCATGCGGGTTTTCAAACCGACGTCGCTCGCGCTAGTCGCGATTCTTTGTTGCCCGGGCGCATTCGCGGCGGACGAGCCCACGTTCAACATCGCGACCAGCACCTGCGCCAAGGATCTGCACCTGCAGCTCACGTTGGCCTTGCCTGCCTACTATCTCGACCAGAATGGGCGATTCAATGGAGAAGTCCGTGGCGCCGAAAATGCTCCGCAGGTATGCGGGGCCTTCGCGTTGGGTTCGCCCTATCAATTGGTGAGCTGGCTGGAAAACGGCGCCGTGCAGGCCGCGGTACTCACCTCGTTCGCCGTGTCGGTGATGAAAGCGGACGATCCGGAGCGCTTCGACCAGGACTACTTCGCGCTGCCGCGGCAGGCTCTGCCCAATCTGCCCCCTTACGATCGCCGCCTGATGTTGTACGACAGCCAGGGGCAAGAGATCGCCAATGCCGACGCGCGCCTCATGGATTTCTTCACCGCCCTGCAGCAGCGCGACAAGGTAACCATCCTTCTGCCATCGCACCTCTCACCGGCGATGCCGTACCTCATCCGCACCGCCACCGATTGGGCCGACCAACAGGAGCTCGACCGCGACCGTCGCGAGACCTTCTACGCCGCCCTGATCGCCGCCACGCGCTTTGGCGAACGCGATGACCTGCCCTCGCAGATGAACCCGCCGACCTATGTGATCAGCGAGCACATCGAGAGAAAGTTTCGCCGCACGAAGACCGTACGGCCGGCGGCGCCGAACGAGCTTCGAACCCGCGAGACCCTGAACCTGGACGATTGGGTGGTGGTTCGAAAGCGCGTGTTGCTGGCTTCGAAGTCGCTTCGCGAGGATGCGGCCGAGGCCGTCAGCAAGTCGCAGGACATCAGCAAGGAGCCCGCCAAAGCGGTGCCGTTGTTCGCCAAGACGCCGGAAGAGGAAGCATTGCTCGGCCCGGTGCTCACGAAGTTTCGCGAGACCAACTATCGCCGGCTGCAGTTCGGCAACGTTGCGCAACGCCATTTCCGCTTCACCATCCCAGAGCTGTGGGCGCAGCTCGGCCGTGGCAGCGCGGATGAAAAGCTGGCACTGGTGCTGACCGGCGGCGGCGTCAAGGCCGCCTACCAGACCAGCATGATCGACTACCTCTACAAAGTCGGTCGACTGGCCAACGGCAGCAGCGAAACGCCGCGCGAGGCGGTCACGCAGCGCGTGGACTACGTCATCGGAACCTCGGGCGGCGCGCTGCTGGGAGTATTCGTAGCCGCCATGGACGAAAACTTCGCCCAGCTGGGATCGCGACAGCCGAAGGGTCCCCTCACGGCCATTTTGTGGAAGGAACCGGGAAACGGCATTCACTCATACGACGTCTTTCCCATCCTCGACCTGATGCGCTATGCGAGCCTGATCGCGGCGCTGGTCGTGGTGTGGCTGGTGGCGGGGTTCGCGCTCGAGGTGTTTCGCAAGCAGTTCAGCCATGTGACGCGCCTCGATCATTCCGACGAATCGTTTTTCGAACGACGCGCCCGCGCCTGGAAGGAAAGCTGGCCGTGGATGGTGCTGCTGGTGTTCGCGCCCATCGTCATCGTCAAGGTCGCAAGCGTGAGCCACGTCGAACACATGCGCACCGAGACCGGGCTCTATTACGCCTGGATGGCGCTGGTGGCTTTCTATTCCGACGTGCGCCTCACGCCGATCGCGCTGTTCGAATGGCGCCGTGCGCGCGTCACCCGGCGGACTGTGATCGCCGTCATCGCCGGCCTCGCCTGCATCGCGGCCGCGTTCCTGTTCGCCGACGAATTGCGCAAGATTTCCCAGGCGCGGTTCGGCGACCCGGGCGCAATCGCGGTCAATCTCTCCTGCATTGGCTTCGTGGTGCTCATCCACGCCGTGCATCTCTTCTTTCACGACCAGAAACAATTCTTCAGTCCCGAACCGCGCGCGAAGATCCTCGGCGCGTTCTTCGTGCTGCTCGGCATCGTGTTGCTGAGCTACCTCGGCGTGCTGCTCGCCATGGCGCTCGACCGCACGTCGCTGCTCGAGATGAATGGCGGTTTCTGGATGTATTTCCTCGCGCTGGCCGCGGCTCTCACCGTCGTGCTCATGTTTCTCGGGCGCGCCGGCGCCGCTTCGCGCGTGTCCGGCTGGGCGCAGGACAAGGTGTGTTACCTGTTCAGCGAATATCGTTCACGCGCGATCTTCGGCAGTGAGCGCCGCTTCATGCGATTCATGACGCTGACGCTGTCGGCCTGGGTCTGGTGGAACCTGCTCGCGGCACCGGCGCTGTACGGCAACTCGAACGCGCGCGCGTTCCTGCATTGCGCGTTCACCGACTTCACCAATGTCGTGCACCCGGGCCGGGCCGCGAAGCGCTGCGAGAATGAAGAGCGGGCCAAGGTGGAGGCGGCCGAGGAAGAGCCATTCGCGCTCAAGGTGCCGTTCGTGATCACCGCCACCTCGCTCGAGAAGAGCCAGGAGCGCTACTTCCTGTTCGTCAGCGGCACCGACAAACACATCGACGACAGCCTTTCGCCCGAGGCCTGGTTCAACGTCGTGCGCGACCCGCGTTGGGTCGTGGTACGCAAGCCGGTAGATAGTGAGCTCGAAGACGCGGCGTTCGCCTCGGGCTCGCCCTTTCCGGTGTTCTCGGCGCACGACGTGGAGTTGCGGGTGCTGCGCCACAAGGACCGCCTCATCGATGGCGGCTTCGCGCACAACCGGCCGCTCGAGGCGGCGCTGGCGCTCGGCGCCAACAAGGTCCTGGTCATCAATTCCTCACCCATCGAAGTGGCGGCGAGCGGCGGCCAGTGCTCGCTGATGGCGTTCAGCATGGGCGAGCTCGCCTGCAACCTGCCGAAGCTCCTGCCCTATCTCTGGGAGCGATCGCAGGTCGAAGACCTGTTGAGCACGCGCGGCATGCTGGTGGCGTCCATCTACCCGACCGCCGAGTCGGGCGTGTGGCCGTCGCTGACCGATTTTCGCCGCCGGAGCGTCCTCGATCTGCTGGACGCGGCCGAGAAAGACAAGGACCTTCGCGTCGGAGTCATCGAAAGCTGGGGAGCGCCGAACTTCACCTCCGTGGGGTTGTTCAGCTATGACGCCAGCGCGATCAAGGCCGTCATCCGCACGAGTGCGGAATGAAGGCGCTTGTCTTCCGTGCCGGCGTTCCCGTGCTGCTCGCATTGATGATGGGTGCATGCACGCCGATCCGCAGCACCATCAAGCCGCCCTATGTCATCGACGGCAAGAGCTACTCGGAACCGGAGTTGCAGCAGTTCGCTCTCGAGCGTTGCGTCGCGACTCAACCCGGTGCCGCGCCGCCGCCGCAGGTGTTCACCACCGATGGCTGCAGCGTCTGGCGTGACTCGACGTGGCGCGGCTGCTGCATCGATCACGACGTCAAATACTGGTGCGGCGCCGACGTCCGCAAGAAAGCCGATCAGGATTTTCGCAGCTGCGTGCGCACCAGCAGCTCCGCCACGAACGCGGCCTTGATGTATGGCGCGGTTCGCGTCGGCGGTGCGCGCTGGTCGCCATTTCCCTGGCGCTGGGGTTATGGCTACAAGTGGCCGCATCGCGGGAAATAGCCGGTGTGGGACTCGTCCGCCGCCCTTGCAGTAATCCGCTGACCTTTTCGCCCGCCGACAACTGCCATGCTTGCCGCACGGAGGCTGCATGGTGTGGCGATGGCGAAGAATCAATCTTGTTTGCTGGTTTTTGCTGCCGCTGCTCGCGGCGGCGCAGGATCCCGTGGACGTGCCCGGCACGGCCGACACCACGCCGCCCGATCCGACGATCATCCACCCGATCACGAACCTCGATCCGCTGAGCGACGATCCCGGCGCTGGCATCGACCGCTCGGCCGCGCCCACGCCTCCCCCGGAATTCGCCTATGACATCCCGGACCCGGTGCACATGGCACTGGTCGACCGCGCGCATCTGCAGGTGTGGAGATTCGTGTGGCGCTCGGCCATGCGCATGGACACGAAATTCGGCGGCGACTACGACGACACTGTCTACCAGAACACCAGCGGCTCGCTCGCGCCCGCCTTTCTATGGGATGAGTTCGATGGCTTTCAGCCGCGCGTGCGATTCCAGGTCGACGTGCCGCTGCCGCATCTCAACGAGCGACTGCACGCCTTCGTCGGGCGCGTGAACCGCGACGAGTACGTCACCGAGCGCAAACAGGATTCCGGCGCATTGGCGAGCCAGTATGGCCCGGTCGAGGAAGACGAAACCTTGTTAGGACTTCGTTACCGGGAGCCGCGCCAGGGCGGACGCTTCGAGGCCGACGCGGGCCTGCGCATTCGCTCGCCGCTGGATCCTTTCGTGAAGGGCAGCTATCGATTCATGCACGGCACTTCGGAGAAGGCGCTGTGGTCGCTGCGTGAAACCGCGTTCTGGCAGAACAGCGAGAAGTTCGGCCTCACCAGCCGCATCGATTTCGAGCGCATCTTCAACGATGCCTGGCTGCTGCGCTGGGCGGGCTCGGTCACGTATTCGCAGGAGACCGAAGGCGGCAAAGGCTACACCGCGCTAACGATGATGCGCGGCCTGCCTAATCGGCGTGCGGTCGCGCTGGAGTTGTTCACGACCGGCAAGTTCGTCGACCCCGTGCCCACGGAGAACTACGGCGTGAAGCTGGCGTATCGGCGCAGCATCGCGCGCGACTGGCTGGTGCTCGAGACGCGCCTGAGCTGCACGTTTCCGCGCGAGCTCATCACGCAGGAACGCAAGGCCACTGTCGGCGTGGGCATAGGCCTCGAAATGTTCTTCGGCACCGATGAGTTTCTGGCGCGGCCGGTGACGTTCTAGAAAAAGGGGACATTCCTATTTTTCGCGCCGCGCGAAAAATAGGAATGTCCCCTTTTTCTAGAACCGCAAGGCGACCTTTGCGTACGCGCTGCGCTCCATCTCCTGCCGCGCAGCGGCCACACCGAGCTCGCCGTGCCGGTCGTGCAGCAGGTTCTGGCCGGTGATCGAAAATTCCAGGTGCTGCGTCGCCAGCCAGCCGAGACGCAAGTCGAGCTCGCCGTAGCCGGGAGTCGCCACGCCCGGATTCTCCACGCGGCTCACATAGCGGAAGACGGCATCGAACTGCAGATCGCGCGGCAGATCGAGCGATGAACGCAGCAACAGATGATGTTTCGAATCCGCCGCCTCGGCGGCTCCGTGAGTGTTGTCGAGACTGCCCGGCTTGGGATTGATGTCGAGCCGCAATTCGGAAACATCCGCACGCAGTCGCCACGCCTCCGTGACGCGATACTCGGCGCTGACCTCGACGCCATAGGACTCGCCTTCCTGGCCGTTGCGAAACTCCAGGGGCAGCGGCGCCGGTGGATTGGCGGGCTCGACACTGCGAATGTCATCGTAGTCGTTGAAGTAGCCCGCCACGGACAACGAGAGCCGCTCGTTCGGTTGCACGCGATAACCCACCTCGTAGGCGATCAGTTTCTCCGAATGCAGATCGGGACTGCCGAGAACGACCGGCGGGATGTAGTAGTCGCGATCGAGGCGCGCCGGTGTGCGCAGCGCGCGCGACACGGCGCTCCACAACGTTTGCTTGTCGTGCAGCTTCCACGCCAGGCGCACGCTCGGCTGCACTTCCACGCCCGTGTAGTCGTTGTCTTCGACCTTGGTGCCGAGCGTGAGATGCAGCTGGTCCGGCACCAGCGCAATTTCGTCCTGCACGAAGGCACTGAGCGTTTCGAGCGTCACCTGCTCGCGCAACAAACCGATGGTCCCGGAGTGGAAGTCATCGCGCACCTGACGATAGCCCGCTCCCCAGACGAGATTGTGTCGAGTGCCCACGGGTAGTTGGTGCTGGAAGTCGAGATCGTAAGTGGTGAGTGTCTCGTCATAATTGACGTTCGAATCGCGGCTTGCGCGGTCGGCATACAGCTGCAGCTTGAATTCCGAACCGCTGGCTGCGCGATGCGACCAGCGTCCGAGCACGTTCGCCCCGCGGCTCTCGATCGTGTCCGGCCCGGGCAGAGTGATCGTGTTCGTGTACAGGTCGCCTTGCAGGGTCAGCAAATCGTCGCTGGAGATCTGCGAGTCCAGCCGAAACCCGCCCTGGCCCTGACGCACGTCGACGCCCGGGTCCTGGCCGTCGTGGAGCACGGCGCTGTCACGACCGAGGTATTTTCCGTAGACACGAAAATGCGTGTCGGGCGAGAGCTCGGCGCCGTAACGCACAGCGCCGAACGGCTGCAGCGTGGTGCCGCTGCCCGCCTCGACGTACAGGCCCTGCGTGTCGCGCGCCGCTTTCGTCGTGATGTTGATGACGCCGTTGACGGCGTTCGCGCCCCACACGGTCGCGCCCGGGCCGCTGATGACTTCGATGCGATCGAGGTCCTCGAGCAGCACGTCCTGTGATTCCCAGAACACGCCGGAAAACAGCGGCGAATACACCGAGCGGCCGTCGATGAGCACCAGCAGCTTGTTGCTGAGCGGAGCGTTGAAGCCACGCGCGCTGATCGCCCATTGCGCCGCGTTGACTTGCGTGATCTCGAGATTGCCGGCGAGCCGCAGCGCCTCCGGTAGGGTCGTGGCGCCGGAACGATGAACATCGCTGTTCGTGACCACGGTAATCGCAGAGGCGGTGTCACTGAGCTTCTGCGGGCGCTTCGAGACCGAGGTGACTTCTATGTTGGTCAGCTCATCGAGGCTGAGCGTCTTCAGCGCGTTCACCTCGCGCGCGCCATCGTCGGCGTGGGCGGCACCGAGACCGGCGGCCGCGATTGCGATCAACAGGCTCCACTTACGCTGTAGGATCATTCGCGGCGGAGTGTTTCACCTTCCGTTGTCGCATTGCAAAGTCCGATTCGGCGATTGTGCGCCGTCTCACTACTCGCCCCTAAGACCTGCTTCTTCACTACGCATAAGCCGAAGCTCGCGGCCGGGCCGCAGTCGCGGATTTTCCGCGAGCCCACTCAGACGCAGCCAATCAGGAAAACCTCGAACGAGACCCGGCGCACCGATGAGCTCGATGTGGCGCGCGCGAATCTCCGCCCGCAGATCGCGGATGCCGCGCCACGCTTCGATGAATTGCCGCAGATCGGACCTGACAATCAGGTCGACTTCATAGCCCGGGTCTTTCAGGCACATGTCGACCTTGCCATCGTCGTTCACCAGCCAGAATCGCCGGCAGTCGCGTGGCGCGCCCGAGAATTCGAACGCGAGCACGGTGCGCCCCGGCGGCATATGCGCCAAATCGAGCCGCGTGTGCATGCTCCAGGCGAGAAATCCCGGATCGAGATCATCGGTGCACATGTCACGCGCCCAGCGTTGTCCCCACACCGCCAGGCTGTCGATGAGCGGTGCGAGCTCCTGCCCAGCGGCCGTGAGTGAATAGATGCGCGGCTTGCCCTTGCGCGACGGTCGGCTCGTCACGATGCCGGCGTGCTCCAGCTGGCGCAGCCGCTTGGTGAGCATCGCCGGCGAGATGCGCGGAACGCCGCGATGAATCGCATTGAATTGCGTACAGCCGTCGATCACGCGGCTGATCACGAGCACGGTCCAGCGCTCGCACAACAATTCCGCGGCGAGTGCCAGCGGGCAGTACTGACCGTAACCTCGTCTCACGCGTGGAATCCTTGCAGCGTCGCCGGGGCCTGACTACTACAGAAACCATACTAGTCGCTTCGCACCGGCGATCGTACGCTCGGCGCCATGAAAACCTTGCTCAGAATCTTCGCTGTGCTGGCCACTCTCGGCGGGATCTGCCCGGCGGCACCGGTCGGCACGGACTCGCAGTTGCTGGTGGAGTGGAATGAACGCGTTCTGGCGGCGGCCGAGGCCGAAGATCGCTTCCTCACGCTGAAAGGACTCCGCACCGCGGCAATGATGCACCTGGCGATTCACGATGCCATCAACAGCATCGACCGCCGATATGCGGCCTACGCCTACGAGGCGAATGGAGGCGGCGCCGACGCGCGCGCGGCGGCCGCGGAGGCCGCCTACCTCATTGCGGTCGACCAATATCCGGGACGGCGCACCGAGTGGGACGAGCAGCGACGGCGCTCGCTCGAACCGGTGGAAGCCGGACCTGCGCGGGACAAGGGCATCGCGCTGGGTGGCGCCGCGGCCGCCGCCGTTCTCGCGGCGCGCGCCGACGATGGCTGGAACAATGAGGCCACCTACAAGTGGCAGCCGATGGCCCCCGGCGTGTATGCCGAATTCGACGAGCACAGTGGGACGCCGCATGGATTCGTCTTCGGCGCGGGCTGGGCACTGGTCAAACCTTTCGCGCTCGGCTCGCCGTCGCAGTTCCGATCTCCGCCACCGCCCGACATTCGCAGCGCCGAATACACGCGCGCGTTCGACGAGGTCAAGGAGGTCGGCCGCTATCAGAGCCGCTCACGCACCGCCGATCAGACTCATCTGGCGATGTGGTGGAAAGACTTCGTGGAGAACTCGCACAACCGGCTGGCGCGAAGCATCGTCACCGACGAGCACACGGATCTGTGGGTCGCCGCAAGGCTGTTCGCCTTGCTCAATGCGAGCGTCATGGACGCGTACATCGGCGTGTTCGACAACAAGTTCTTCTATAACCACTGGCGGCCGTACACGGCGATCCGCTGGGCCGAGCACGACGGCAATCCCGACACACTCGCGGAACCGGACTGGAACAACACGCATCGGCACACCTACGCATTCCCGTCGTATCCGTCGGCGCATGGCACGGCTTGCGCGGCAGCGATGATGGTCTTCGCGGACACCTTCGGCGACCGGCGCCACTTCACGATGTTCACGCCGCGCGTGGACGCGGCCGGACCGATGTCGGAAAAGATCGCGATGAATCCGCCGACGCGATCCTTCGACAGCTTCTCGCAGGCGGCGCGCGAATGCGCCATCTCGCGCGTCTACCTGGGCATCCACTTTCGTTACGACTCGAACGAGGGAACGAAGCTCGGCACGCATATCGGCCGTTTCGTCACCGCAAAACTATTGCGGCCGGCCAGGTGAGCTATTTCACCGCGGCAATCGCCTCGAGACCGAACACGTAGCTCGAAGCGGATTGCGGCTTGTGGCAGGCGAGGCACCGCGCGTAGTTGAAATCCGCACGCAGCGCACGTCGCTCGTCGAACAACGCGTAGCTCCAGTCGCCATTGCGCAGGATCTCGGGGAGCTGCGCGCCCCAGCCCTGCTCGGTTTCCATGGCCGCATACGACGCCGGCTGGTTGGCCGGCCCGTTCTCGACCACGATGATCGAACCCGGCGGCAGCTTCTGGCCCGCGCGTGTCGCGTTCAGACCCAGGTGATTCACGTACGACCGCTGCGTCGACTTCCTGCTGTCGTCGAACGATTCGGAATACAGCACGAAGTCTTTCGGGAAACTCACCGGGAACACCATGCGCGACTTGCGAAATTCCGCGGCAGGATCGGCCGCCGCGTCGGTGACTGCGCCCGGCCCCGCTGGCAGGCTGCTCCAGAAAGCGGCGAGATTTTCGATGTCGGCATCGGCCAGCTGCGCGGCGATGGCATTCATGAGCTGGTGCTTGCGAGTGCTGGCACGAAACGCCGTGAGCTGCGCCGCGAGATAGCCCGCCTTCTGGCCGGCGAGGTTCGGGATATCGGGCGCCGTGCCGACGCCGTTGGCGCCGTGGCAGGCCTGGCAACCCAGGCTCTTCGCGCGTCCCTGTTCGAGGTCTGCGGCGCTGGCCAACGTGGTCAGCAGCGCCAGCAAAGTGAGTGCTCGTAGAATTTTCATATCCGCCTCTCCAGGTTTTCTTGGCTCTCAGGGAGGACAGACGTAAAAACTGTCAGAAAACGGCAATCGGTCTGCCGGGCGAGCCGGTGGCGCCTTTCAACGGCAGCGGCGTGAAAACGAACATGAACTTGTAGCTCTTCTCGTGCTCCATGGTCGCGAAGGCCATGTTCTCGAGATTCCAGATGCCGTTCTTCATCGTGACCTCGGTGTGCACCAGCGCCTCGGGGCCATCGAAATTCGAGTCGGAGCCGATCATCGAGGGCTTGCGCGCGATGATCCAGTCGATGAGCTCGCGGCCGGCGAAGGCATGCGGCGCGCTTTCGATCTTCGGATCCGGCCACAGCCGCCACCAGCCGAGGTTGAACAGCAGCGCATCGCCCGGCTCGATGTCGCTCTCTTTCATGCCTTGTTTGGCGAGCGCGCCGCGCACGTCGGCCAGCGTGATCTCGTTCGCGGGCAGCGTCGCCACGCCTTTGTACGCCGCCAGGTCCACGTAGATGGCACGCGTGAGAATCGGCTTCACGTTCTCGACGCCGTTCTTGAGCAGGCCATAAGGACTGCGCATTTCTTCGGCCGGCACGCCGTTGTAGAACACGAAGGTCTCGGTGCCGTTGGCCATCTTCAAGCGCTGCCCGACGTGACCGGGCCCGTCGAACTGCGTGCCCACCTGGCCGATCTCGGCCGCCACGTATTCGTCGTTGAAAACCACGCCGCGCTCGAGGATGGGGCCGTGCGTGGGAAAGGACGGGATGAAGATGTTGTAGCTGCGGCTGCCGTTGAGCGGCATGCCGCGCTCGTACACGTGTCCGAGCTCGACGATGCGTCCGGTCTTCACCAGCGCGACGGCCTTCACGACTTTGTCAGGCGTGATCCAGTTCGAGCCACCGGCGGCATCGCCGGCGCCCCACAGAGGGTTGGGCCACCACGGACCCTGCTCGCGGGTCTGGGCGGTGACGATCGACGGCAGCAGCGCGGCTAACAACCACGTGAAGCGCGAGAATTTCCTGGTCATCCTGATCTCCCCAATCACGAGAATCCCAACCCGGTACCGCTCAGTCGACTGACTTGAGCTTGTCCTGCAGCGTCTTGCCGAGCTCGCGGGCGGCGGTCTCGGCGTTGGTGCCGCCGGCATTCATCACCGTGAGAAAGATCACGTCGTTCTTCGGCATGATGCGCACATCGCTCACCCAGAAGCCGTTGCTGCCCATGTGGGTGAGCAGCGAGATCGAACCTTCCTTGTCGCGCAGCACTCCCCAACCGAGGGCGTAGTTCTTGGTCACCGGGGTATGCAGCTTCAGGTAGGTCTCGGGCTTGAGTAGTTTGCCGTGGCCATGCATGCCATCGAGCTGGTCCTGCGCGAACAGCATCCAGTCGCTCAATGAAATGTTCACCGTACCCGCGGGCCCGACGGCCGGCGGGTTGTCGCTGCCCGGCGTGCCAGGCTCGAGCGCCACGAATTTTCCGGCCTTTTCCACGTGGCCGCGCGGCTGCTCGAGGTTGCCTGCCTTTCCGGGCGCGCCGAATCCGGCGTGCTTGATGCCGAGGGGCTTCCAGATCTCGCGTTCGATGAGCTCTTCCCAGCTGAGGCCGGTACGCGCTTCGGCCGCGGCACCGGCGATGGTGTAGCCGAGATTCGAATACGCAAATTCCCCGACCTTCGATGCGGGCGGCCGAATCAGGTAATGCAACGCGATCACGGCGCGCTGGGAACGCATTCCTTTCTGGCTCTCGGTCACGCCGAGGAATTCCGTCATCTCCGCATCGCTGGTGAGCGGCGCCAGTCCCGAGGTGTGGCTCAGGAGCTGCGCGACGGTGACGTCCCGAAGCTGCGCGTCCATGCGCGGCGCGATTCCCGGGAACACCTGCCCCAGCGTTTCGTCGAAGCCGAGAACGCCGCGCTCCGCGAGGCGCGCGATCATCGTCGCGGTCATGGCCTTGGTGTCGGAGCCAAGGTGCCAGCGATCGTCCTGCTTCACTGCTTCAGTGCTGCCCATCTCGCGCACCCCGAGGGCGGCGCGCGCCTCTATCTTCCCGTGGATCTGTACCAGCGCGGCGACCGCGGGCAGATGCGCCTTGTCGCGGGTGTTCGCCAGGGTGGCCGAAAGGAAATCCTGCAAGGCGGCGTCGGCATGCGCATGGACGCCGAACACCAGCAGCACCCACGAAAGCAATATTTTTGTTCGCATGCGGCAATCTTAGCAGGGCCCGGCAGTTGAGCTCATTGACAGAGCGAGTCGCGCGCCCCTATCGTCCGCTTCGCCAGCGGCGCCAACCTTCAACAAGTTGGCTTAATAGGGAATCCGGTGAGGTTGGAAACAACTGAATCCGGAGCTGCCCCGCAGCGGTAACCGGGAACGACCGACACCATCAGCACTGGACCATAAGTCCGGGAAGCGGTGTCCATTAGATCCAGCGCGCAAGCGCCTCGCCCGGAAGCCCGAAGACCTGCCGCGGCCGTCGTACGCAAGTGCGATGCACGGCTCTTGGGCTCTCGCGGGAGGAGCGGCCGGAAAAAGCGCACGGCTGCTCCGCGGCCGCGTTGCGCCTTTCCGTCCTTCATTTCCTTACGTGATCCCACCGACACGAAGGAGATTTACTGTGATACGAGCCATCAATCTCGGCTTCCCGCGAGTGGGGGTGAAGCGCGAGCTGAAATTTGCCTGCGAAAACTACTGGAAAGGCGCCGGCACCCGCGACGCGCTGCTAACTATCGCGAAGGACCTGCGGCTGCGCCACTGGCAGTTGCAGCGCGCGGCGGGCATCGACGGGATTCCCTGCAACGATTTCTCGCTGTACGACCAGATGCTGGACATGAGCTGCCTGCTCGGCTGCGTGCCGCAACGCTTCGGCTGGCAAAGCGATACGGTCGACCTGTACACGTATTTCGCCATGGCGCGCGGCTCGAAGGTGGCCGCGGCGATGGAGATGACCAAGTGGTTCGATACCAACTACCACTACATCGTGCCGGAGCTCGAGGAAGGCCAGCGCTTCCGCATCGGCAGCGACAAGTTGTTCGACGAGCTGGCCGAGGCGACCGCCTTGGGGTTCGAAACCACGCCCGTGCTCATCGGGCCGGTTACCTGGCTGCTGCTGGGCAAGGCGAAGTACGCCGGGTTCAGCCTCACGAAAACGGCCGAGAAACTGTTGCCGGTGTACGGCGAGATCCTGCGCACGCTGGCCAGCCGTTCGGTGACCCAGGTGCAGATCGACGAGCCCTGCCTCGTCACCGACCTGGGTAGTGAGGCGCGCGCGCTCTACCCGGTCGTGTTCGGCGAGCTGGCAAAGGCGGCGCCTTCGCTGGCGATCAACCTCGCCACCTATTTTGGCGAGCTCGGTGACAACCGCGCGCTGGCTTTCAGCCTGCCGGTAAGCTCGGTGCACGTGGACCTGGCGCGCGCCCCCGAACAGCTCGAACCGTGCATCGACGCCGCGCTGTCCAACAACCGCCGGCTGTCGCTGGGCGTCGTCGACGGGCGCAACATCTGGCGCAACGATCTGCGCCGTTCGCTGGCGTCGATCGAGCGCGCCGCGGCGGTGCTCGGCCAGGATGGCGTGTCGGTGGGTCCCTCGTGTTCGCTGCTGCATTCGCCGTTCGACGTGAACGAGGAACACGCCATGGATCCGGAAATTCGCGGCTGGCTCGCGTTCGCGACGCAGAAGCTCGAGGAGATCGCGATGCTCAAGCGCGGCTCGGTCGATGAGCTGCGCGCGAGCGATGCGGTGCAGGCGGCACGCCGCGGCTCACGGCGCATCCACAACCCGGCCGTGAAGCAGCGAATGAACACGGTGAGCCCGGCGATGCTGAACCGCGCCAGCCCGTATCCCACGCGCCGGAACCTCCAGCAAGCCGCCTTCAAACTACCGTTGTTTCCCACCACCACCATCGGCTCGTTCCCGCAGACCGGCGAGATCCGCGCGGCGCGTGCCGCGCACAAGGCCGGGCGGCTCGAGTCCGCGGCCTACGAGACCGCCATGCGCAAGGAAATCGAAGTCATGGTGCGCTTCCAGGAGCGCCTCGACATCGACGTGCTGGTGCACGGCGAGCCCGAACGCAATGACATGGTGGAGTACTTCGGCGAGCAGCTCGAAGGCTACGTGTTCAGCGAGAACGGCTGGGTGCAGTCGTACGGCTCGCGTTGCGTGAAACCGCCGATCATCTTCGGCGACATCTGGCGCGCGCGGCCGATGACGGTGAAATGGTCGCAGTTTGCCCAGTCGCTCACGCCGCGCATCATGAAGGGCATGCTCACGGGCCCCGTGACCATCCTGCAATGGTCGTTCGTGCGCGACGATCAGCCGCGTGCCGACACCTGCCGGCAGATCGCGCTGGCGATACGCGACGAAGTGCAGGACCTCGAGGCCGCCGGCATCCGCATCATCCAGATCGACGAGCCGGCGATACGCGAAGGACTGCCGCTGCGGCGGGCGCAGTGGCGGGCCTATCTAGACTGGGCGGTCGATGCGTTCCGCCTCTCCGCCGCCGG
Source organism: Steroidobacteraceae bacterium (assembly GCA_035995425.1). Lineage (GTDB taxonomy): Bacteria > Pseudomonadota > Gammaproteobacteria > Steroidobacterales > Steroidobacteraceae > CADEED01. Next base: position 42,932 of record DASYKM010000055.1, on the reverse strand, counting down.
CGTCACCGACGTCACGCAGATCCACACGCACATGTGTTACTCGGAGTTCAACGACATCATGGATGCGGTGGCGGCGATGGACGCGGACGTGATCTCGATCGAGACCTCGCGCTCGCAGATGGAGCTGCTGGATGCGTTCGTCACGTTCCGGTACCCGAACGAGATCGGCCCGGGCGTGTATGACATCCATTCGCCGCGCGTACCCAGCGCCCTGGACATGGGCGCGCTGCTCGACAAGGCTCGCGGGGTGCTCAAGGCCGAGCAGATATGGGTCAACCCGGACTGCGGCCTGAAGACCCGCGGCTGGCCGGAGGTCGAACAGGCACTCATCAATATGGTGTCGGCGGCCAAGAAGGCGCGCGCGGAAATCGCATGAAGCGGACATAGAATGACGGGCAGATGGACCTGCCCGTACTTCTCGAGCACTTCGGCTACCTGCTCATCTTCCTCGGCACTTTCGCCGAGGGGGAATCGCTGCTCGTGCTCGGCGGATACCTCGCGCATCGCGGTTATCTGGACCTCGGCGGCGTCATCGCCACCGCGTTTTTCGCCGCGGTGTGCGGCGACCAGTTGTTCTTCCACCTCGGCCGCCGTCACGCCAATCGACTGTTCGAACGCTTTCCCCGACTGCACGACAAGGTGCGCGTAGCCGTCCATCGCGCCGAGCGCCATCAGAACCTCGTGGTGCTGGGCATGCGCTTCCTGTGGGGGCTGCGCATCGCGCTGCCGCTCGCGATGGGCATGACCCGCATGAACGCCCAGAAATTCTTTTGGCTCAACCTGCTGTCGGCCGCCGTGTGGTCGGTGCTTTTCGCCTGCATCGGCTATGGCACCAGCCGGCTCTTCGAAAGCGTCGTCGATGACCTGCATCGGTACGAATTGTGGGTCGCCGGCGCACTCCTCTTTATGGGCGCCGTCGTGCTGGGCATTCGCTGGATCGGGGCGCGCCGGCCGGAACGACTGGGTGACTGAGGATGCCGTGAGCGACTATTCCTACAAGCTGAGGGAGGTTTGTCCCGCATGTGCGTAAGACGAGGTACGGCTAGACTGCTGTTCCCCTGCGTCCTTATCAGCACTAACAAACACGATGATCCCCACCGAGCCCATCGGGAGCATTCCCCGACCGCCCGACCTGATCGATGCGATTGCCGCTTTGGGCGACGGCACCGACCCGCGGCTCGAACCGCTCTATGAAGCCGCCATCGAAGACACCGTGCGGCGTTTCGAGGCGACCGGCTCGCCGGTAATCAGCGACGGCGAGCAGCGCAAGTACCACAACTTCTGGACCTACAGCGTCGAGGGCCTGGAAAACACGGCCCGCGACGGCTTCAAGATTCCCTTTGCGGACGGCCACGTGCGTCGCATGCCGCGCCTGGTTTCCGGTCCGTTTCGCTACAAGCGCTATGCCGACCGGTTCCTCGAGCAGGCGATGCGGCATTCCACCGTACCGGTCAAGCAGGCCGTGATCTCCCCCTCGGCGCTGAGCCTCATGTATCCGGCGGACGGCATCGACGGCTATTCCCGCGAAGAATTCATCGACGACCTGGTGAACGAACACGTCACCGAAGTCCGGCGCTGCCTCACGATGGGCGCGCATTCCGTGCAGATCGATTTCACCGAAGCGCGCTTTGCCATCAAGGTGGACCCGAGCGGCGATCTGCTGGCGAGCTTCATCGATCTCAACAATCTTGCGCTCGGGCGGCTCAGCGAGACCGAACGGCTGCGCGTCGGTGTCCACACCTGCCCCGGCGGCGATCTGCACTCCACGCACAGCGCGGATGTGCCTTACAACGCGTTGCTGCCGAGCCTGTTCCAGCTCAACGTGAGCAACTTCTTCATCGCGCTCGCGGGTGAACGCGATCGTGTCAGCGCGCTCGAGATCATCGCCGAGAACCTCAAGCCCGGGCATCGCGCTTTCATCGGTGTCATCTCGCCCATCGATCCGCGCCTGGAAAGTCCCGACATCGTGCGCGACCGGGTGATCGAAGCGGCGCGCCACATTCCCCTGCACCAGCTCGGCACCACCGACGACTGCGGTTTCGCGCCGTTCTGCGATGACAAATCGACCACGCGCGAGCTGGCGTTCGCCAAGATCCGCGCGCGCGTGGCCGGCACTGCGCTCGCGGAAAAGTTGCTGGGACTAGCGTAGTGGGCGACGACGAAGAGCAAAGGATCCGGGCAGCCGCGCTCAAGAACGTCGAGGCGATCGTCAGTGCCCGGCAACGCGCGGAACGCGATCTGCTCGCCGCGAAGACTTCGCTGGAGAAGCGCACCGAAGAGCTGCAACTGCAGCGCGAATGGTTCGAAGTCACCCTGGCGAGCATCGGCGACGCGGTCATCACCACCGACATCGCCGGGCGCATCACCTTCCTGAATCCAGTCGCGGAAATATTGACCGGCTGGGGCCTCGCTGAAGCCCACGGGAAGGCGCTCGAGGACGTCTTTCGAATCGTCAACGAGGACACACGCGCGACCGCGGAAAACCCCATCACCAGGGTACTCGCGACCGGCACCACGGTCGGGCTCGCCAATCACACCGCGCTGATCTCGCGCGAGGGCATCGAGGTGAGCATCGAAGACAGCGCCGCGCCGATTCGCGATGCGCTCGGGAAAGTCTCCGGCGCCGTCATGGTGTTCCACGACGTGAGCCGCCGGCGCGTGGCCGAACGCGCGTTGCGCGCCAGCGAAGAGCGATTGCGCGCGGTGTTCGCGCAGGCCGCGCTCGGCATCGCGATTGCGAATCTCGACGGCAAATTCGAGGAGGCGAACGCCAAATTCTGTTCGATTCTCGGCTACCCGCTCGAGGAACTGCGCGAGCTGACCTTCCTCGGTCTCACGCATCCCGACGACGTGGCGATCACGCGGAATGCGGTCGAGCAATTGCGCGCCGGCGTGATCAAGAACTATGCGCTGGAGAAGCGCTATCTGCGCAAGAACGGCACCGCCGTGTGGAGCAATACCACGGTGACGGCGCTGCGCAAGGACAACGGCGAGGCGGTGCAGTACATCGGCATCATCCAGGACATCAGCGACCGCAAGCAGGCCGAGGAAGCCATGGCGCGCCTCGCGGCGGTGATCGAATTCTCCGACGACGCCATCATCACCAAGACGCTCGAAGGCATCATCTCCACCTGGAATCCCGGCGCCGCAAGATTGTTTGGCTACGAGGCGCACGAGGCCATCGGCAAGCCCGTGACCATGCTGATACCGGACAACTATCTGAACGAGGAACCGGACATCCTCAATCGCCTGCGCCGCGGCGAACGCATCGAACACTACGAGACGATTCGCCGTCACAAGGACGGCACGATGATGAATGTGTCGCTCACCGTATCGCCCATCAAGAATGCGAGCGGCCAGATCATCGGCGCGTCGAAGATTTCGCGCGACATCACACGCCAGAAGCGTGCCGAAGAGCTCATACGCGAGCAGGCGCACGTTCTCGCGCTGCTCGACACCACCGGCAAGTCGATCGCCTCGCAGCTCGACCTGCAGAACGTGCTGCAAACCGTCACCGACACCGCGACGAAACTCACCGGCGCGAAGTTCGGCGCGTTCTTCTACAACGTCATCAACGAACAGGGCGAAGCCTTCCAGCTGTACACCTTGTCAGGCGCGTCGCGCGACTCATTCGACAAATTCGGCATGCCGCGCAATACGCCGATCTTTCAGCCGACGTTCACCGGCCAGGGCGTGGTGCGCTCGGCGGACATCACCCAGGATTCCCGCTACGGCACCATGGCGCCGCATCACGGCATGCCGAAGGGGCATTTGCCGGTGCGCAGCTACCTGGCGGTGCCGGTGACCTCGCGTTCGGGTGAAGTCATGGGCGGCCTGTTCTTCGGTCATCCCGACACAGACCGGTTCACCGAACGCGCGGAGCAGCTGGTGATCGGTGTCGCGGCACAGGCCGCGGTGGCGATGGACAACGCCCGCCTCTTCGAAGCCGCGCAACGCGAGATTGCCAGCCGCGAGCGCGCCGAAGCCGCGTTGCGCGAAACGGATCAGCGCAAGGACGAATTCCTGGCGACCCTGGCGCACGAGTTGCGCAATCCACTGGCGCCGATCCGCCAGGCGACGTTGATCTCCATGTCGCCAAACGCGAGCGAAGCTCAAAAACGCTGGAGTCACGAGGTGATCACGCGACAGGTGCATCACATGTCGCTGCTGCTCGACGACCTGCTCGACATTTCGCGCATCACCCGTGGCACGCTCGATCTGCGCACCGGCATGACCAGCCTGGCGCACATCGTGGAGGCGGCCGTGGAAACCTCGCGGCCGATGATCGAAGCCAAGCAACATCAGCTCTCCATCGAGTTGCCGCCGGAACCGGTACGTTTCGCCGCCGATCCGCTGCGCCTGGCGCAGGTGCTTTCCAACCTGCTCACGAACGCCGCGAAGTACACCGATCCTCACGGCAAGATTCACCTGCGAGCCATCGCCGATGCCGCGAGCGTGGAGATTTCAGTCACCGACAACGGCATCGGCCTTTCGCAGGACGCGCTCTCCGCGGTCTTCACCATGTTCTCGCAGGTCAAGTCCACGCAGGATCGCTCGGAAGGCGGCCTCGGCATCGGACTGGCGCTCTCGAAGGGCGTGGTGCAACTGCACGGCGGCACCATCGAAGCGCGCAGCGCCGGCGCCGGCGCCGGAAGCGAATTCGTGGTGCGAATTCCGCGCCGGAACGTCTCGGCGCCGGCGAGGCAACCCACCACGTCCCCTGCGACGACGCCCGCGATCAAGCGCCGCGTGCTCATCGCCGATGACAATCGCGACGCCGCGCAGAGCCTCGCCATGCTCCTCGAAATGGACGGTCACTCGGTGACCGTGGTGCACGACGGACGCCAGGCACTGGCGAGCATCGAAGCTTCGCGACCGGACGTTGCGCTGCTCGACATCGGAATGCCGGAAGTCGACGGGTACCAGGTGGCGCGGCGTGTGCGCGGCGACACACGCTACACGCAGATGCTGCTGATTGCCGTCACCGGCTGGGGCCAGGAATCCGACAAGGCGCGCGCCATGGGTGCCGGCTTCGATCTGCACTTCACCAAACCGCTGGAACCGACCAGCCTGCTCGAGCTCCTGCGCGGCGACCTGCCGGCCCGATAGCCACTTTTCCGCTTTGCGCGGACAATACCGCGTGGCACTCAGCGTCTTCGACCTGTTCAAGATCGGCATCGGCCCTTCGAGCTCGCACACCGTGGGCCCGATGCGCGCCGCGCGCCAGTTCGCCGCCCGCCTGCGCGATGCGCAGTTGTTGGCGCGCGTGGCACGCATCAGCGTCACGCTATACGGCTCGCTCGGCGCCACCGGCAAGGGCCACGGCAGCGACAAGGCCATCCTGCTCGGCCTTTCCGGCCACGAGCCGGACAGTGTCGAAGTCGAATCGATTGCCGGAATAGTCGAACGCATCCGCTCCACGCACGAGCTGATGTTGTTCGGTACACAGCCGCTGCCGTTCGACGAGCGCCGCGATCTGTCGTTCAATCACAAGGACACGCTGCCGCTGCATTCGAACGGCATGCGCTTCACCGCCTATGCCGACGGCGGCGCCGAGTTGCTCGCGGGCACTTACTACTCGGTCGGCGGGGGCTTCGTCGTCAACGACGAGAAGCGCATCGTGCCGGACCTCACGGTGCTGCCCTACCCGTTCCGCAATGGCGATGAACTGCTCGCGCTCTGCGAAAAGGAAAAGAGCACGATCGCCGACATCATGCGGCGGAATGAAAGGCGCTGGCGCAGCGACGAGGAAATCGATGAAGGCCTGCTGCGCATCTGGCATGTCATGCAGGCCTGCGTGCAGCGCGGTTGCGAGACGCCAGGCGTGCTGCCCGGTGGATACAAGGTGAAGCGCCGCGCACCCGGCCTGTACGCGCAACTCACCGCGCCGCAAGTGGCCGGTCCTGCCGATCCGTTGATCGCGCTCGACTGGGTGAACCTGTGGGCGCTCGCGGTGAATGAGGAAAATGCCGCGGGCGGCCGCGTCGTAACGGCGCCCACCAATGGCGCCGCCGGCATCGTGCCGGCGCTCATGCACTACTACGCGCGCTTCGTGCACGGCGCCAACAACGCCGGCATCGTCGACTTTCTGCTCACCGCCGCGGCCATCGGCTTCTTATATAAGGAGAACGCCTCGATCTCCGGCGCCGAGGTCGGCTGCCAGGGCGAGGTGGGCGTGGCGTGCTCGATGGCCGCCGCGGCGCTCACCGCCGTGCTCGGCGGGTCCGTGCGGCAAGTCGAGAATGCGGCGGAAATAGCGATGGAGCATCATCTTGGCCTCACCTGCGATCCGGTGGGCGGGCTCGTGCAGATACCGTGCATCGAACGCAACGCCATCGGCGCGGCGAAGGCGATCAATGTCGCGCGCATGGCGTTGCGCGGCGATGGCACGCACTACGTGTCGCTCGACAAGGTCATCAAGACCATGCGTGAGACCGGCGCGGACATGAAGACGAAATACAAGGAAACCTCGCGCGGCGGACTCGCCGTGAACATCGTCGAATGTTAGGAACACATCCAATGAAAACACGACTGGTCGTTTTTGCACTCGCCGTCATGGCGTTCACGGGCCTCGCGCTGGCGGAAAAGCCCAAGGTCAAGCCGTACGCGGCCGGCGCGCCTTACGGTGGAATTCCGCTCTGGCACCCGGGCGACAAATTCATCGGTGTGTCGGGTGGCGCGTGCGCCGGCACCTGCCCCGTGTACGAGCTCTACCTGTTCGACGATGGGCGCGTGGTGTTCAACGGCCGCAAGGACACGAGCAAGGTCGGCGTCCGGAATAAACAGGTCAGGCCCGAGGTCTATACCGAACTGCTGACCATGTTCGTGAAGACCAAGGTGCTGGACTTCTCGATCCGACGTCGCACCTGCCTCAGGGGCCGCTCCATGCTCATCGTCATGCGCTCCGCGTCGGACGCCGGAGACGTGCGTACGGTGTCGCTGAATTCCGGCTGCGAAGGCCATGCCGATCTCGTCAAGGAGATCGAGGGGCGGTTCATCGACTCGACCGGGGTTGCGACCTGGCTGGTTCCTCCCAGGTAGCTAGCCCGCTGCCCTCGTCCTGCCGAGGTAGAGGTCGCGGAAGAAGGGGAAAAGGGGACATTCCTATTTTTCGCGCGGCGCGAAAAATAGGAATGTCCCCTTTTCCCCTCTTCCACTCCTTCAGGACTCAGTGCGGATATACGGTCTCGGGGATCTCCGCGATCGACTCGAACGGCGCGCCGCTCGCCTTCGCGGCGCTGTCCACCGCCGAGAAGCTAGGTGCTTCGTACACCCAGTACGAGTCCTGCTTGTCAGCCGTCGCATACGAGGTGAGCAGCGTCACGCCGTACTTGGAATCGCTGTTGGCACTCGCGCCCGGGGCACCGGCGCGCTTCACGAGATAGCGGTGATTGCCGGCCGCGATGCGCTGCACGGCGCCGCGCGGTTCCGACTTGATGTCCGCGGGAATTTCCGTGACGTTGTCGACCGGCAGGCCGTTGAGCTTGGCCGCGCCGCGCACGGCGGCTTCGCTCGGGCCGTCGTACACGCAATACAACTTGGTCTTGTCCGGATTCGCGTACGACTTCTCCCAGGTCACGTTCAACGTCGCGTTGTTCGCGTTGACCTTCTTCTTCACTGCGGCGTCGACACCGTCGATCGCGCCAGCGGGGAAAGTGCGTTCGATCAGATAGCGATGGGTCGCCGGTGAAGGCTCCGCCGTGCTCGCCGCAATCGTGGTGCCCGCCATCGTCATGGCTGTTACGGCGCAAAAGGCTTTCATCATCGTCATCTCCGATGCTTGTAAAAACTGGTTGATATCTATTCGTGACGTGAGACAGAGTAGTGGGAGAAACACCAGATTCGAATGATCGAGCGTCCTTCGTTGATGCCCGATCGTCCTGACCAAGGTCCGCGGAGGTTTTGATGGATGCCCTTTCCGATGTCTTGCGCGCGGTACGCCTGTCCGGCGCGTTTTTCTTCGATGTTCATGCGCGCGCGCCCTGGGTCGCGGAAACACCGCAAGGCAAGGCCGTGGTCGATGCGATGTTTCCCGGCTCGGATCACCTCATCTCCTATCACCTCATGATGGAAGGCACCTGCTGGGCCACCATCGAGGGTGAAGAGCCCATCAAACTAGATGCCGGTGACGTCATCATGCTGCCGCACGGCGATACGCACGTCATGGCGACCACGCCCGGCATGCGCCAGACACCGGAGATGTCCATGTATCGTCTGCCGGACACCGGTCACATGCCGGTGAAGATCTCGGTGGGCACCGAGGGCGGCGAGCCCGCGCACTTCGTCTGCGGTTTTCTCGGCTGCGACTCGCGGCCTTACAACCCGTTGCTGACGGCGCTCCCGCGCGTGATCCACATGCGCAATCACGCCAGTGGCGCGCTCGGCGCCTATTTCCGCGCGGCACTCGACGAATCCAAGGGCCGCATGGGCGGTGAATGCATGTTGAGCCGCATCAGCGAGCTCATGTTCGTCGACGTCATCCGGCGCTATCTCGAGACTCTGCCGGTGGATCGCACCAACTGGCTCGCCGGGCTGCGCGATCAATACGTGGGCCGCGCGCTGATGGCCTTGCACGAAAATCCGGCGCGCAACTGGACCCTGGAGACGCTGGCGCAGGAGGCCGCGCTCTCGCGCTCGGCTTTCGCCGAAAGATTCACGGAGTTCGTCGGCCACCCGCCCATGCAGTACCTCACCAACTGGCGCATGCAGCTCGCGACCAACCATCTGCGCAACGGCACCGAGAGCGTGGCGGCCATCGCCAATCGCGTGGGCTACGACTCCGAGGCTGCATTCAGCCGCGCATTCAAGAAAATAGTCGGCACGCCGCCGAGCGAGTGGCGCGAAACACATGTAACGGGGAACGCAGCCTAGAAATTCCGCGCGCGTCACGCGCCGCGCGCCTTCGGTTTCATCGCATCATTCAGGAAAACTAAACTCTCGATCAGATCAACGGAACACGCCGCGGTTGTGTTTCGGCAGGATGTGCTCCCTGCAAACAAGGAGCATGTCATGAAGTCGACCAAGTTTTTGTTACCTCTCGCCGCGCTGGCACTGAGCGGCGCCGCCGCCGCCGGCTCGCCGCTTACCGAGAGCGTCGTCGTCCGCTACGGCGACCTCGACCTGAATTCCCGCGCCGGTGTCGTCGGGCTGCACAAGCGCATTCACAACGCGGCCGAGTCGGTCTGCGGCAATCTCAGCTCGCGCGTCATGGGGCTGCGCGAAGTCTATGACGAGTGCGTGAAAGAAGCCGTCGACAACAGCATTGCGGCCGTAGGCAACCTGAATCTCACCAACTTCCATGCGAACCGCGGCAAGGTCGCGGTGCTCGCCTCCGCTGACTAGTGAGGAGTGGGCGCCGTCCGGGACATTGGCCCGGCGGCGCCCCGAAGGCCTGTAGCGCCGCGCGAGCCGGATTAATTCGAGCGCTCGCGCGGGATCAGCTGATGTAGCCGTGCAGGCATAGGCTTAGCGAATGTGGCAAGCACACTGACAGCGATCTACTGCTTCGGCCACATGCCACGGCGGCGCGGGAGTGTGATCCTCTGGTGAACATCACCGGAGGTAACCCAATGACCGAAGCCGAGTACAAGCTTGAATCGAAATTGTGGAAGGCCCTGAAGAGCGATCGCACCGTCATGCTGGGCCTCTCGGGAATCGAGGAAGGACACAGCCAGCCGATGACCGCGCAGATTCTTCACGATGAAGACGAGCGCGGACCTATCTGGTTCTTCACGTCGAAAGACAATGACCTCGTCAGGGCGCTGAACGAAACGCATCGCGCTGTCGTGCACTTCTCGTCCAAGGGCCACGACCTGTTCGCCTCCCTGCATGGCGAGCTGTCGATCGACAACGACCGCGCCGTCATCGACCAGCTGTGGAACAGCTTCATCGCCGCCTGGTTCAAGGGCGGCAAGGACGACCCGAAGCTGCAGCTCATCCGTCTCGATCCGCAGCGCGCCCAGGTCTGGCTCAATGAAAACAACCTGTGGGCCGCGGTCAAGCTGCTGCTGGGGCGGGACCCGAAGCAGGATTACCAGGACAAGGTAGGAGATGTGCGTCTGGGAACGCATTAACAAAACTGCAACACTGGCAGGGGAGCATCTCGGCTCCTAATAAGAGGAGCCTTCATGAGCGCCCTGCCATCACTCGATCAAGAGCAACTCATCCAGCGAATCCGCCGCGACCTGGCGGATAGCTGGGATGAGGAACTCGAAATGGACGTCGAGGACTATCACCCGCTGCCGGGGCTCCCGGATGGCGGCGCCAACGATGCGGGCGAGAAGGACTATCGCCGTAACTATTTCCAACAACTCTTCCGGCTGCAGGCCGAGCTGGTCAAGCTGCAGGACTGGGTGTTCGCCTCCAAGCAGAAGGTGGTCATCCTCTTCGAAGGCCGCGACGCCGCCGGCAAAGGCGGCGCCATCAAGCGCATCACGCAGAAGCTCAACCCACGCGTGTGTCGCGTGGTGGCACTTCCCGCGCCTAACGACCGTGAACGCACGCAATGGTACTTCCAGCGTTACGTCAGTCATCTGCCGGCCGCGGGCGAGATCGTGCTGTTCGATCGCAGCTGGTACAACCGCGCCGGTGTCGAGCACGTCATGGGGTTCTGCACCGACGAGGAGTACGAAGACTTCTATCGTTCGGTGCCGGAGTTCGAGCGGATGCTGGTGCGCTCCGGCATCCGTCTGCTCAAATACTGGTTCTCGATCACCGACGAAGAGCAGCACCTGCGATTTCTCGGACGCATCCACGATCCGCTGAAGCAGTGGAAGCTCTCGCCCATGGATCTCGAGTCGCGGCGTCGCTGGGAGGCGTACACCAAGGCGAAAGAAGTAATGCTCGAACGCAGTCACATCGACGAAGCGCGCTGGTGGGTGGTGCAGGCAGTAGACAAGAAGCGCGCGCGGCTAAATTGCATCGATCACTTGCTCAAGCAGTTTCCGTACGCCGAGGTGCCGAAGTCGAGCGTGGTGCTGCCCGAGCGCGAACGACACGAGCACTATTCACGGCAGGCGGTTCCGACGGAGATGCTCGTTCCCGAGATCTACTGATTCCGTAGGGGACTTCCTACTTTTTCCCACCGGCGCCCGGTCTGCTGCATTCTCCGTCTCCATGGGATCACAACAGCCAAACGAACATCAGCGAGTGCTGGTGGTCGATGACAATCACGACGCCGCTGAAAGCCTCGCGATGCTGCTCGAGCTCGAGAACTACAGCGTCCAGGTGGCGTTCGATGGACCTACGGCGCTCGATGTTTTCGAAACTTTCAAACCCGACATCGCACTGCTCGACATCGGCATGCCGGGCATGGACGGATATGAGCTGGCGCGGCGAATTCGCGCCACTTGCTGCGGCCGCGAAGTAGCGCTGGTGGCGCTGACCGGCTGGGGCCAGGCCGACGACAAGAAGCGCGCGGCCGAGACTGGCTTCGACGAGCACCTGACGAAGCCGGTGGATCCGGATTTGCTGGCACGTGTGCTCGCCGTGAGGCGCCCGCACGCCGCCTGACAGGACTCACGGTGCCGGCGGGTGCATGATGACGGTAGCGACCCATCGTCTCCACGCCTTCGGAAGCCACATGAATCGTCCCCCGCCTCGCTCGCTGCGCACCAGCGACGGGACGCCCTACCGCGTCCGGCCTATCGACGCCGGCGATGGGGAGCGCGAGCGGGCATTCTTCGTGAATCTCAGCCCGCACTCGCGTTACCAGCGGCTGATGTACACGCTCATCGAACCCTCTCCGGCATTCGTGGCGCAACTCGTCGACATCGACGGCCATCGCAACATGGCGTTGGTGGCACTCACCGGTGCGGTCGCCGATGAAAGCATCATTGCCGTCGCGCGCTATGCCGCCGACGACAACGGGCTCGACTGCGAGTTCGCGGTGGCGGTGGCCGACGCGTGGCAGTGCCGCGGTATCGGTACGACGCTGACGAAGCTGCTGTTCGAACACGCGGCGCGCGAGGGCTTTCGTTCGATTTATGGCAACGTGCTGGCCGACAATCCGCGCATGCTCGCGCTGGCGGAATGGCTGGGCCTGACGATCGAGACGCGCGTGCACGGGCAAACCACGGTGCGCGTCTCGCGCCGCCTCAACCGGTCGCAAAGCTGATGACGATGCAGAGTGACATCGTGTTCCTGTTCGACTGCGACAATACCTTGCTCGACAACGACCGCGTGCAGCACGATCTCGGCGCGCATCTGCAGCGCGAGTTTGGCGTTCCGGAAAGCGAGCGCTTCTGGTCCGTGTACGAAACGCTGCGCGCTGAAGTCGGCTACGCCGACTACCTCGGCGCGATGCAGCGTTTCCGCCTCGGCATGGAGAGCGACCCGCGCATGCTGCGGCTGGGCGAATTCCTGCTGGATTATCCGTTTGCGAGCCGCCTGTATCCGCGCGCCCTCGAGGCCGTCTCGCACTGCCGGCGCTGGGGCCCGACCGTCATGCTTTCTGACGGCGACGTGGTGCTGCAGCCGCGCAAACTGCGGCATTCCGGCATATGGGATGCGGTCGAAGGACGCGTGCTCATCTACATTCACAAGGAACGCATGCTCGAGGACATGGCGCGACGGTTTCCGGCGCGCCGCTACGTCATGGTCGACGACAAGCTGCGCGTGCTCACGGCGATGAAGGGGATTCTCGCGGATCGCCTCACCACCGTCTTCCCACGCCAGGGCCACTACGCGCTCGACACCGCCGCCATTGCTAACTACCCTGCCGCCGACGTCACCATCGAGTGCATCGGCGACCTGCTCCAGGAGGATTTCTCATGAAACCGACGCAACAACTCTCCGCACTCGGCCAGAGCCTGTGGCTGGACAACATCACGCGCGGCCTGCTCACCCGCGGCACGCTCGCCGGGTACATCCGCGATTTTTCGGTCACCGGCCTCACCTCCAATCCCACGATCTTCGAGAAGGCGATCGGGGATTCGGATTTCTACGACGCCACCATCCGCGATCAGACCGCACGCGGCAATTCCGGCGAAGCGCTGTTCTATGACCTGGCGCTGGAAGATCTGCAGAAGGCGGCGGATCTGTTCCGCGGAGTGTTCGACCGGACCCGCGGCGTCGATGGCTGGGTGTCGCTCGAGGTGTCGCCATTGCTGGCCGACGACACCGCCGGCTCGCTGGCCGCCGCAAAGCTGCTTCATGAGCGCGCCGACCGCCCCAATCTCTTCATCAAGATCCCCGGAACTCCCGCGGGCGTGCCGGCCATCGAAGAATCGATCTTCGCCGGAATTCCGATCAATGTGACCATGCTCTTCTCGCGCGAGCAGTACCTGGCCGCGGCGCAAGCGTGGCTGCGTGGTATCGAGCGGCGCATCGCCGCGGGTCGCGATCCCCGCGTCGCCTCGGTCGCGTCGCTGTTCGTCAGCCGCTGGGACGTGGCCGTGCACGACAAGGTGCCGGCGCCATTGCGCAATCGTCTCGGCATCGCTACGGCTGCGCGCATGTACAAATCCTATCGCGAGCTTTTGGCGTCACCGCGCTGGAAGAAGGTGGTCGCGGCCGGTGCGCAGCCGCAGCGACTGCTCTGGGCCAGCACCGGAACGAAGGACCCCGCCGCGGCCGACACCCTGTACGTGGAAGCGCTCGCGGCGCCCGACACCATCAACACCTTGCCTGAGAAAACCCTGCATGCCTTCGCCGATCACGGCCGCGTGGGCGGCGTGATGCCCGTCGATGGCGGTGACGCCGAGCAGGTTTTGAGCGAGTTCGCGCGTGCCGGCATCGACGAAGGCCAGCTGGCGGCACAGCTGCAACGAGAAGGCACGCAGGCGTTCGCAAAAAGCTGGCAGGATCTGCTGAAGTGTCTCGCCGCCAAGGGAGCGGCGACCCAACAAGCTGGAGCCGCTCGATGACATCAACGCCGCAGACTCATCCGCTCGCGGGCAAACCCGCTCCCGCGAGCCTGCTGGTCAATCTGCCGAAGCTGATCACGGCGTACTACACACTGCGCCCCGATCCGTCGGTCGCCGCGCAAAGAGTCGCGTTCGGCACCTCGGGGCACCGCGGCTCCTCGTTCCAGGCGAGTTTCAACGAGGCGCATGTGCTGGCGGTCACGCAGGCCATCTGCACCTACCGCAAGCAGCAAGGCATCACCGGACCGCTGTTTCTCGGCTTCGACACGCATGCGCTGTCCGCGCCGGCTTTCGCGAGCGCGCTGGAAGTGCTGGCGGCAAACGCCGTCGAGGTCATGATCGCGCGCAACGATGAGTACACGCCGACGCCGGCGCTGTCGCACGCGATACTCGCCTATAACCGCGGACGCGCGAGCGCGCTGGCCGACGGCATCGTCATCACGCCGTCGCACAATCCACCCGACAGCGGTGGCTTCAAGTACAACCCGCCGAACGGCGGACCCGCGGACACGCAGATCACCGGCTGGGTCGAAGCGGAAGCCAACCGCCTGCTGGCCGCGAAGCTCGTGGGCGTGGAGCGCATGTCGCTCGCCAGCGCCCGCGCCGCGTCGACGACGCACCAGCACGACTATCTACATACCTATGTAGCCGATCTCGGCAATGTCATCGACATGGATGCGATCCGCGGCGCGAACATTCGCATGGGCGTCGATCCGCTCGGGGGCGCCGGCGTGCACTACTGGGCCGCCATTGCCGACAAGTACAAGCTGAATCTCACCGTGGTGAACGAGGCGGTGGACGCGACGTTCCGCTTCATGACCGTCGACTGGGACGGCAAGATCCGTATGGACCCGTCGTCGCCGTACGCCATGAATGGCCTCATCGGCCTCAAGGATCGTTTCGACATCGCCTTCGCCTGCGATACGGATCATGACCGGCACGGCATCGTCACGCGCAGCGCAGGGCTGCTGCCGCCGAACCACTACCTGGCGGTGTCGATCGATTACCTGTTCCAGCATCGGCCGGCGTGGCGCGCGGATGCGGGCATCGGCAAGACGGTGGTGAGCAGCCAGATGATCGATCACGTGGCGGCGAAGCTGAAACGCCGGCTGTACGAAGTGCCGGTGGGCTTCAAGTGGTTCGTGGACGGCCTCTTCGACGGCTCGCTCGGGTTCGTCGGCGAGGAAAGCGCGGGCGCGTCGTTCCTGCGCAAGGATGGCGGCGTGTGGACCACCGACAAGGACGGCATCGCGCCGGCGCTGTTGTCCGCGGAGATCACCGCACGCACCGGGCGCGATCCGGGCGAGGCCTATCGCGAGCTCACGCGCGCCTTCGGCGAGCCGCTGTTCGAGCGCATCGATGCCGCGGCGACGCCCGCGCAGAAGAAGTTGTTAGGGCAGCTCAAGCCCGAGCAGGTCAAGTCGAAGGAGCTGGCGGGCGGCGAGATCCAGTCCATCCTCACGCGCGCCCCGGGGAACGACGCGGCAATCGGCGGGCTCAAGGTCGTCGCCGACGGCGGCTGGTTCGCCGCGCGGCCGTCCGGCACCGAGGACGTCTACAAGATCTACGCGGAGAGTTATCGCAGCGCGGATCACCTGAAGCGGATTCAGGCCGAGGCGCAGACCATCGTGACGGCCGCGCTGGGGTAGGAGTGGTACCGGGTTGGGATTCTCGTGAGAAGCCGAGAAGCGCTTGAGAACCTATTGCGGCGGAGCGGCTTCTCACGAGAATCCCAACCCGGTACCACCCCCGCGAAACTTCCCTGATTCGCATCCGCTTGCAAGGAGCCTATGGTGAGCTCATGAGCAAGCCATCGGAGCATCGCCGGGGACAACGCATGGCGGCCGCCATGTGGGTTCGCCTCAGCAGCAGCGGCGCCGAGCTTGGAATGGGCAGCCTCGCCAACGTGAGCATCAGCGGCGCCTTCCTCGAGACGAAGCTCCAACTACCCGTCAATGCGAACATCACTCTCGAAGCCGTTTCCTCGGCCGGCGTTGCCCTCGAAGGTTTCAGAATTGCCGCGCGCGTGGCTCGCATCGACGGCCGCGGCCTGGGAATCGAGTGGCGCGTCCTGATCAAAGCGCAGGTTCTCTCGCTCCTCACGGCACCGCCTCCCGCCGCGGCAGGCGTGGCCACCGCGTCTGACGGCAGCGAACCCGGCGCAATAAACGCGTGAGTCGGGCGACAAACTACCTGGCAGTGGCCCGCCACACCGCGTTGCCGACATCGTCGGCCACCAGCAGCGCGCCCTTGCGGTCGATGGCGACACCCACCGGCCGGCCCCAGGCCTCGCCATTCTTGCTGACGAATCCGGTGAGCACGTCCACGGGCATGCCCGAAGGCTTGCCGTTCTCGAATGGGATGAACACCACCTTGTAACCCGCCGGCGGCTTGCGATTCCACGAGCCGTGCTCGCCCACGAACATTCCGCCGGTCAGTCCCTTGGGCAGCGCATTGCCATCCGCGTACGTCAGCCCCAGCGCGGCCACGTGCGCGCCGAGCGCGTAGTCGGGCGCGATGGCGCTCGCCACGAGATCGGGCCGCGGCGGGTCGACGCGCGTATCGACGTGCTGGCCATAGTACGAATACGGCCAGCCATAGAATGCGCCCTGCTTCACCGAGGTGAGGTAGTCAGGCACGAGGTCGTTGCCGAGCTCGTCGCGCTCATTGGCGACGGTCCACAGCGCGCCGGTCTGCGGCTCCCAGGCCATGCCATTGGGATTGCGCAATCCGGTGGCAAACACTTTCTTCTCGCCGGTCCTGAGATCCACTTCCCAGATCGCGGCGCGCCCCTCTTCCTTGTCGATGCCGTTCTCGGCGACGTTGCTGTTGGAGCCGACGGTGGCGTAGAGCTTGCTGCCGGTCGCGTCGGCGATGATGTTCTTGGTCCAGTGATGATTGATCGTGCCACCGGGTAGATCGGTGAGCTTCGAGCCCGCGGCGGTGATGTGCGTCGTGCCCGTGGTATACGGAAATTTCACGATGGCATCGGTGTTCGCGACGTAGAGATCGGAGCCGACCAGCGCCATGCCGAACGGTGAGTGCAGGTTCTCGAGCAATGCAGTGCGGACTTCCGCCACGCCATCGCCGTCGGCGTCACGCAGCAGCGTGATGCGATTGGGTGTTGGCACGCCCGCGCCGGCCTTGCCCTGCATCTGCTTCATGACTTTGCCCTTGATGCCCTTGCCGTCATTGGGGCGCACCGGCGCGTTGGTCTCGGCGACGAGCACATCGCCGTTGGGCAGCACATAGACCCAGCGCGGATGCGTGAGCCCCGTGGCGAATGCATTGACCACGATCTCGGTTGCCGGCGTCGGCTTCATTCCCGGCGGCCAGCCCTTGGCTTCGGCCACCTGCACCGTCGGAATCAATTTCTTCTCGACTTCGGGAATGGTGGGATTGGGCCCGATGCTGGTGGCGGGCGATGCCACCGGACCTGTGTCGGTGGGGCCGACCGAGGTGCAGGCCGGCATCGCCATGGTCGATGCAACGAGGCACGCCAACGCGACGCGCACGAGTGGACTGTTAGTCATATAGCTACTCCATTCTCAAGAACCACCCGATTGCCAGTGGATGATAGGAGCGGCGCCCACCCCGAGACAGGAGCGAAAAGCGCGCGACGGCGTAGGAAGACGCCGTCGAAGGACGGGGAACATTTCGCGCATTCGCCGCATTGTCTCCAGCAGCATCAACTGTCGCGGAGACCCGAATATGTATCGTCTATCCATTCTCCTGTTTGCGGTCGCCGCCGTGGCGGGCCTCACCATGGCCGTCATGCACTTTCGCGGCAAGACACCACCACGGCCGGCGCTGGCAGTTCTTCACGGCCTGTTCGCCGCGTCCGGCCTCGTGGTGCTGCTGCTCGCGCTGCTGAAGGTGGGATTCGGCGGTACCCCGGGAATTGCGCTTGGGATTTTGGTGGTGGCCGCGCTCGGAGGCTTCGTCCTGTTGAGCTTTCACCTCAAAGGCCGCGCGCTTCCGTCAGGCCTCGTGGTCGGGCACGCGCTTCTTGCCGTGGCCGGTTTCGTGGTGCTGGTGGCAGCCGAATTCGTGCTGATCAGCGGCTAGACGCATGCGACTGGCCGGGCACCCGCTGCATCCGATGCTGGTGCACTTTCCGATCGCGTTCTGGACCTCCGCGTTCGGTGCGGACATCTGCGGTCTCTTCTTCAATGCGCTGCCGTTCGCCGCTCTCGCCTTCGGCGCCAGCGCGCTGGGTTGTTTGTTGGGCCTGATCGCGATGCTCGCCGGCATCGTGGATTTCACCGCGCTGCCCGAGGATTCACCGGCGCGTGACACGGCCGTGACGCACATGATGCTGATGTGCGGGGCGTGGCTGCTCTTTCTCGTCGGACTCGCGCTGCGGGGATATCCGCCCACGGACCCCGCGCCACTCGGCGCCATCATCGTGTCGGCATTGGGTTTTGCGATCATGGCCGCGGGCGGCTGGTTGGGCGGGCGGCTGGTGTACGAATTCGGCGTCGGGCGCAAACGACCGGATTGATGCAGACTTCCGCCCCATGTGGCGGACCACTCTTATATATGGAGCGTTGCTCGCGGCGGGCACCTTGGGCCTGCGGTGGCTGGAGTTCCAATTCCTGGTGCGCACGCACGCGACCGAAGCCTACGTGGCGCTGGTCGCCGCCGCCTTTCTCGGCCTCGGCGTCTGGGCGGGGACTCGACTATTCCGCAAAACGCCTCCCGCCCCGTTCGAGCCCAACGTCAAGGCACAGCAAACACTCGGCGTCAGCGAACGCGAGCTCGAGGTTCTGCAACTGCTGGCGGCGGGGCGATCGAACAAGGAGATCGCCCGCGAGCTCGACGTTTCTCCGAACACGGTGAAGACGCACGTGGCGAAGTTGTTCGGGAAGCTAGAGGCCCGGCGGCGCACCGAAGCCATCTCGCGGGCGCGCGAGCTCGGGATCCTCCAGTGATTTTCGAGGAATTTCGGCCCAATCACCCTTTCGAATGATTGCCGGTGGCCACCGCGCCGGCGTCTGATGCGCGAACTCTCCTCACAACAGGTGCCTCATGATTTCCCTGATCCTGCGCTACGGACTCATCGCCGGCCTCATCGTTGCGACGCCCATGGCCTGGGCCATGCTGACCGCAAAGCCTGGCGAGATGCCCCTCGCCGGCATGCTGGTCAGCTACCTCATCATGCTGGTGGCGCTCACCGCCGTGTTCCTGGGCATCAAGCGCTATCGCGACACGACGCTGGGCGGCGTCATCAGATTCCTGCCGGCGTTCGGCGTGGGCCTCGGCATCAGCGCCGTCGCCAGCATCATCTATGTCATCGGCTGGGAGGTCTCGAGTGCGTTCAGCAGTTTCGACTTCGTCCCGTTCTACAAGAACCTGATGATCGAGTCAGCCAAGGCCAAACACCCGACTCCCGCGGAGCTCAGCCAGGCCATCGCGGACGCCGAGTCCTTCGCGACGATGTATGCGAACCCGTGGTATCGCCTGCCGATGACCTTCATCGAGATGTTTCCCGTGGGCGTGCTGGTCTCGCTGATCTCGGCGGCGGTGCTGCGCAACAGCCGCGTGCTGCCGGCGCGCGCGACTTCGTGACGTTTACTGGACGAGAGTCGGCGTGTAGGTCCACACCCAGTTGCCCGCCGCCTTCATGGAGAAACTCTTCCGGTCCGCGGAGATGACCAGGGGGCCGTTGCTCATGATCGGCATGCCGAGGGCTTCCGGAGAAGTGCCGGTCACCCAAAGCAAGGCTTGTTCCTGGCCGCCCGCAATCGCGCGCATGGAACATCCGCCCGGGTAGTTGGAGACCATTGCCGGCGGAAACGTGCGCGTGCCCGTGAGCTGGACCTGATCGGGACTGATCTGCTGCTGCGAGACCATCTGAAATTGCTCGTACGCGCCTTTCAATTGCGGCGGGCCGCAATTGGTGCCGTCGGACTTGAGGTTGGTGAGCGTGGAGGTCGCATCGATCACCGTGACCGGGCCGATCATTTTTCCTTTCCTCTTGTCCCAGGTGAATTCGACGGTGACCCGGTCGATGACGTCGGCCTTGCCCTCGTAGTCGCCAAACACCACGGACTCGCGTCCCTTGTGGACAGCCTCCGCGTGATACTTGATGACCTTGGCGTCCGTCCATTTCTGGATGGCCGCCAGGTCCATTCCACCGGATGGATCGGCAAGGGCGAACAGCGAGGCGGCAAGTGGAAGCAGCATTGGCATGATCGGCATCATGCGCGCTGGTGCCGGCGGGCACCACCCATGAACAGGGGGTATGGCGTGCGCCGCACGCGCGCGGCGGACTATGGCCGCCAGCCGTCCTTGCCCGCCAGGAATTTCTTGCGCGACCAGTCCGCGGCTTCGCGCTTCGTGAGTTGTTTGCTGCCGGGCTCGCGAGTAGCAACGCTCGCGCCCTGCCCCGTGGAGGCATATTCACGATAGGTCGCGGTCTTGAACGTCTCGGTGCTGCCCGGCGTCCACTCGCGCCAGCCCGCGGGCTGCAACGGCGCGTCGATGCGCGTGCGCATGAATACCACGGTGGCATAGGGCCGCCAGGCACGGCCGAGCCAGAGCTCGCCCACCGCCGGATCGGCGCTGATGCGGCAGCGATCGAACACATAGGCACTGTCCTGCCCGGGCTTCACCTTGCTCTGCGCCGTCAACATCACGGTGTCGTTGGCGATACCGTGGATTTCGCAACGATCGAAAAACGCCTTGGCGTCGCCGAAGATGAAATCGACGTGGCCTTCGATGTAGCAGTGCTCGAAGAGCTGGCGGCTCGGAGAATCCGGATTCTTGCTGGCGGCGTACAGGGTGTCCTGCGCACCTAACAACCGCACGTGGCTCAACCTGGCGCGGTCGGCGGTGATGCGCAGCGCCACCGCCTGCGAGCGCTCCGCATTGCGAAGGTGATAGTCGTTCTGGATGGTGAGGTTGCGAGCCTCGAAGCCATCGCCCGACGCCCACACCGAAGCGGACTTGCCGGTACCGCCGGCGGAGATGTGGCTGTCGCCGAAAACCAGCACCACGTCTTGCGCGCGTTTCCCGGTGCCGATCAAC
The DNA here is from genome assembly GCA_035995425.1 of Steroidobacteraceae bacterium. GTDB lineage: Bacteria > Pseudomonadota > Gammaproteobacteria > Steroidobacterales > Steroidobacteraceae > CADEED01. The sequence continues at coordinate 22,035 of DASYKM010000055.1, read as the reverse complement.
TTCACCGCCGGTTTGGCGATGGTGAGTTTTTCGCGATAAGTCCCGTTGGCAATCTCGATCGTGCCGCCGGATTCCGGCAGTGCGTCGATGGCCGCCTGGACGCTGTGGTAATCCGCGCGCGGCCCCGGGCCCACGTGCAACGTTGCGGCCGCGGCATGGGCAGCAACGAGTGCCCACATCAGCAATGTCCCCGTGAACTCCCTCATCGACTCGATTGTGCCTCTATCCGCTCCGGCGTGCCGACCACCCGCACGCTTGCGTCCACCGCGGCGAGCTCGATGTAGCCGATGGCATTGGGATTCAGTGCGAGCTGCTTCTTGGTTTCGCTACTGTCCTTGACGGCCTTCGGCGGCTGGCCCCTGCCGGTGAAGATGATCTTCGACCAGTGTGCCTTGACCTGCGCCGGGGATTTGCCGGCGAATCGCGCATAAAACTCATTGCGGGCCGCGGCACCCTCGACCTGGTCGATGGGCACGGCTTGCGCGCCATTCGGAAAGCGCGCCACCTTGCCGAGAAAAATATCCATGACCTGATTCCTGCTCAAGCTCGTGATCGTGCTTTTCTCTGAAACGACCGCGACCACCTCGGCGTGGGCCACGGACACACCGAGGCACATCACGACGCACAGCAATTTGATCCGGATGCGCTGCACGAGGGCCTCAGAACACGAAGTCGATGGTGGCGCTGAACACGTCGAACGCGCCACCCAATTGATAACCGGGTCGGGCATTGTTCAGGATGCCGGTCGAACCCTTGCCGACGCTGACGTGATCGAACTGTAGTTTGAGATCGAAATTGCGCATGAAGTCCCAGCGCATGCCGGCACTCACGGTGGTCTCGATTACATTCTGGCTCAGGATGTCATTCAGCGCGGCGTTGAGCCCGAGCGCCGGCGCGGCCAGTTGCGGCGGCAGTGTCGACACATCCAGGCCGGGATCGGATAGTTTGTCGGCATCCGCCCTGGAGTACGTGACATACGGCGTGAGCTTCGCGAAGCGATAGCCACCGCCCAGGTACCAGGCGGTTTTCACGCCGAGTACGGAATCGCTGTCGAAGCGACCCCACTCGCCCATCACGAACCAATCGCCCGGGTCGAAGCTTGCCCCGATGCCGACGAACGAAGTCGCGGCGCTGCGCACTTCATTTTGCTCCGCGATGGCAACTCCCTGCGGCCCGAACTGGCGGAAGCCGTCGAAGAGAACATTGAAAGACGGCACGGTGACGTCGGTTTTCACATAGGCGATGTGCGCGCTCAGCGCGCCGAACTCGACCGAGTCGGAGAGCTCCCAGATATCTCGCGAGCTGACCGTGCCTCCGGAGTTGGGAAGCTTCGTGTCGTTGGCGCCCACGCGCAATTGCAGTGTGTGCGTCCAGTCGCCGGCGTGGAGGCGATAGCTCGCGTCGGCGCCATCGGTGGTGGAGATCGGGCTCAAGCCATAGAGATCGAGCGGCGGACGCACCCACGGATAGGTGAACCCGACCTTGCGCGTGTCGGACAAGCGGAACACGAGCAGCACGGTACGCCCGACGCGCACGCTGAAATCCGGCGTGAATTGATATTTGACGTTCGCCCACTCGACATGCGGGCGATAGGTGTCGTCGTAGTTCTGCTCGGACATGACCTGGACCACGGCCGAGAGTCGCGAGGTGAAGACAACGTCGAGTTGCGCGCCGATCAGGCTGTCGACACCCGCGGCCCAATCGCGCGTATATCCCGCGCCGTTCGGACGCGCATCGCTGCCCGTGAAATCCGCGAGATCTTCGGTCGAATGAACCACGCCGAGCGTGCCGAAACCGTTGAAGCTGTATCGCGGCAATTCGGAATCCTGCGCGCGGGCGCCGGCAGCGCACAGCAATGCGATGCACGGAAGCAGGCGGGTCAATCTGGATTGCATGGGTTCATTTTGCGCCTGACTACTCGCGAGCGTACAGTCAGCCGCACTGCATCCGCGAAGCTTGGTTGTGTCGTTCATTAATACATTTCGTCGTCTGCTCGCTCGCGGCACTGAGCCGCAGATCCTGTTTCCCGTGACCGCCGTGCTGCTGCTCGGGGTCATCTGGGGAACCACGTTCGGCGTCATCCGCGTCAGACACACGACTGCCGCACAGGCGGCGGCAGCTTCCAGCCGCGAGCTGTTGGAAACCTACGAGGCACAAGTCGTACGCGCGCTGCGCGAGATCGACCAGACGTTGAATCTCGTTAAGTACTTGTACGTACCGGGCACGGAATCGCAGGTGCTCTCCACGCTGCGCGACCAGGGATTGTTGCCGCCCGCGTTGCTGTTCGTGGTCATGATTGCCGACCGCAATGGGAACATCGTCGACACCACGCGCCCCGGCGAGCAGGTCAGCGTGGCCGGCGAAGATTATTTCCGGAGCCAACGCGAAGCCGACAATTTTCATATCGGCCAGCTTCGACGCGGACGCACCGGCGCCGCGAAGCTCTCCTTCAGCCGCGGCCTGCGCGCGACGGACGGCACATTTGAGGGCGCCGTCATCGTCACCGTGGACGCGGACTACTTCGTCAGCAGCTATGAGGCATCGAAGTTGGGCGCGCACGGCGTGCTCGGCCTGTTCGCGCCCGACGGAGTTTTTCGCGTTCGCCGTACCGGCGATGCGGTGTTCTCGGGAGATGCGATCGACTACGCCGCGACCGTTACCGGCGCCGGCGAGTCCGATGCCGTCATCTCGACCAATAGTTGGGATGGCATCCGGCGCTGGATCAGCGCGCGCGAGCTGTACGGCTTTCCGCTCGCGGTGCTCGTCGGGCTTTCGGTGGATGAGCAGATGGCCGGCGCTTATGCCCAGACACGCGCGTACCGGTGGTGGGCGGCGCTCGGCAGCCTGGTGCTCGTGTTGTTGTCCACGCTGCTCGGGCGCATGAGCTGGCAGCTTGCGCGAAGCCGCACGCGCGAAAGTGAAATAAAACTGGAGCATGCGAAGCGCGTCGAGTATCTGGCCTATCACGACGCCCTCACGGGCCTGCCCAACCGCAGCATGTTCAGCCAGCTGCTGGCGCAGAGCATCGGCACGTCGCGCCGTAACAACCGGACGCTCGCCGTCGCCTTCCTCGACCTCGACCGCTTCAAGCAGATCAACGACACCCTCGGTCACGACGCCGGCGATCAGCTGCTTCGCGAAGTCGCCATCCGCTTGCACGCCAGCGTCCGCGAGGGCGACACCGTTGCGCGCCTCGGCGGCGATGAATTCGTGGTGTTGTTGCCCGACCTGGCGGACGAAACTTACGCCGCCACTGTCGCGCAGAAAATCCTGGCGGTGATCGCCAAGCCATTCACGCTGATAGGACAGGAATTCCGCGTCACCACGAGCATCGGCATCAGCACCTGCCCGAAGGACGGGCTCGACGAGCAGACTCTGACCAAGAATGCGGACATCGCGATGTACCACGCCAAGGAAGAAGGCAAGAACAACTTCCAGTTCTATTCCGAAACGATAAATGCCAACTCGCTCGAGCGGCTCACGCTCGAATCGAGTCTGCGACGCGCGCTCGAGCACAACGAGTTTCGCCTGCATTACCAGGCCAAGCGGGACTTGGAGAGCGGCCGCATCACCGGCATGGAGGCGCTGCTGCGATGGGAGCATCCCGAGCTTGGAACCGTGGCGCCGATGCAGTTCATCCGCATCGCCGAGGAAACCGGGTTGATCGTTGCCATCGGCAAGTGGGTGCTCAAGACCGCCTGCGAACAGAACGTCGCCTGGCGGAAAGAAGGTCTGCCGCCGATGAGCATCGCGGTCAATCTGACGGTGCTGCAGTTCTGCGATGAACACTTGCTGGACAGTGTGACCTCGGCACTCCGGAGCACGGGCATGGACCCGGACCTGCTCGAGCTCGAGATCGCCGAGAGCCTGCTGACGCATGACGTCGACAACACATTGCGAATCCTGACCGGCCTGAAGGCCATCGGCGTCCGGATTGCCGTCGACGATTTCGGAACAGGCTATTCGTCGATCGCGACGCTGCAGAAATTTCCGCTCGACACGATCAAGATCGATCGGTCGTTCATCCGTGACATCCTCAGCGAGACGGATGACCGAGGCCTTGCGCACGCGCTCATCGCGATGGGCAAGTCGCTGAGCATGACCGTCGTCGCGCAGGGAGTCGAAACCCGCGAACAGGCCGAGTTCCTGCGCGCCAATGCCTGCGATGAGTTGCAGGGTTTCTACTTCGAGAAACCGCTGCCGGCCGGCGCGTTCACGCGCCTGCTGCACGGCCAGGGCAGCGACATCACCTACACCGGCAAGCGCCTGATCTTGAAGTAGTGAGCGAGGAGCGGCCGCGTGGCCTGCTCATTTCAGGGCGCGCAGCAACGCGCCAGCGCCTCGCGCAAGTCGCGCAGTTTTGGCGGCTTGGCCAGCACCAGGTCGACATGCGCGGGCGTGTCGCCCTCGGCCTGCAGCCGCTGTCCCCAGCCGGTGAGCAGGATGACCGGCGTCGATGCCGATGCCTTCTTGATGGCCTCGGCAACCTGGCGCCCATCTACATAGGGCATGCCGAGATCGGTCACCACCACTGAGAACGTCTGCCGATCCTGGTGCGCCTGGCGGAACATATCGATTCCTTCGCGCCCGCCGGTCGCCACGACGATCACGTGACCATCGTCCTGCAGCGTGTCGCGCAACGACTTGAGCAGCACCGGGTCGTCGTCCACCAGCAGGATGCGCAGGCCGGACGGCACCACGAGCGCCGCGGCAGGTTTCTCTTTCGCGGCCGGAGTCGTGGAGACCGAAAAACTCAACCGCGCCGTCGTACCGAGGCCCGGCGTGCTTTCGATTTCGATCTCGCCGCTGTGCCGCTGCACCATGCCATAGACCATGGCCAGTCCGAGTCCCGTGCCGCGCTCGCCCTTGGTGGTGAAGAATGGTTCGAGGCAGCGCCGGCGCGCATCCTCATCCATGCCGACGCCCGAATCGATCACTTCGACCTGCACTTGCCCCGAGTCCGCGGTGCGCGTGCGCAGCATCAGTGTTCCACCTTCCGGCATGGCGTCGACCGCATTGAACACCAGGTTGGTGAGCGCCTCGCGAATCTCGCCTTCCGCACCCATGATGGTCCGCAGGCCGGAGGCGAGCTCGATCTTGACGTCGATCGTGATGCCGAGCTTCTGTGGCATGTCGTTCCAGCGCGCCCGCGTCAGGTCGATCACCTGCGGCACGAGTTCATTGAGGTCCACCGGCGCGAGTGTCATCTGTGGCTCGCGCGCACGATAGAACTCGCGCATGCGCGCCACCGTCGCCGCGACGTCATGAATGGCGCGCTGAATGGTCTCGAGTTGTCCGCGCCCGGCGGCACTCATGTTCACTTCGCGTTCGAGCAGTGAGTCGGTGTACAGCGAAATCGGCGAGATCGCATTGTTGATGTCGTGCGCAATGCCACTGGCCATCTGGCCGAGCGCGCGCAATCGCTCCTGCTGCAAGACCGCCTGCTGCGTCTGGCGCAGGTCTTCGTAGGCAGCCTGCAAGGCGTCGTAGAGCTGCATGTGTTGCACGGCGATCGCAACGTGCTCGCTCAACTGGCGCAGGAACTCGCAGTCGCCGCTGCTGAAACTCTCGGCCTCGCGGCGCGCGGCCACCAACACGCCGAAAACCTTGCCGTCGATCAGCAGCGGAACCGCGACCATCGCGCGCAATCCACCCTTCACCAGCCTCTGGGGAAACGGTGACTGCGTCAGCGCCGTATCGGGTTCATAGATCAAGTGGCCACGCACCGCCTTGGCGACGCAGTCATCGCCTATGCTCATGCGCGCCTGCTCGGTGAGCGCCAATGCCCCTGCCAGCTCCGCGCTGCGCAGGCCCACGCTCGCGACGGTCACGTCGTTGGCGGCCGCGTCATACAGGCACATGCAACCGAACTCGATCGGCATCTGGTCTTCGAGCGTGCGGATCACCACCTGGAAAATGCTCGGCAGGTCCTGGCGCTCGGCGATCGCGCGCGTGATCTGATCGAGCAGGTTCATCCGCTCGAGCTGCCTCTGCAACTTTGCCTGCGCCGTCTTGCGCTCGGTGATGTCGTTGAAAAGGATGGCGACCTTGCGGCTTTCCGGCCCTCCCACGCGGTACGCGCACACCTCGTAATGGCGCCCCAGCGCCTTCGCTTCGTTCTCGAAGCGCAGCGGCTCGCCGCTCAGCGCGACCTTGCCGTAGATGTCGAACCAGTGCTTTTCGTGGTTCGGCGCCAGATCACGCATGAGTTTGCCCTGCGCATTGTGCAGGCCGGTCTGCTTTTCGAAGGCCGGGTTGATCTCGAGGAAGCGATAGTCGATGGGATTGCCGGCCGCGTCGAAAACCATCTGGATAGTGCAAAACCCTTCGATCAGCGTCTCGAACAGGATCCGGTATCGCGATTCTGACTCGCTGGATTCAGTCATTGCGGCCGAATGTAGATGCCCGCACCTCGAAAGGCGATAGGTGGCTCTCGCAGGAAGCCGCACACGCGTAGAATTCCGCGCACGAGAATTCCAGCGGAGCCCGCCATGCGACGTATTGCAACCGTGTTGCTCTCCTTCGGTCTTGCCCTGCCCCTGCTCGGTCGCGCCGAAGCTCCCGAAACTACCGAAGCCACGAGGGCCATTCTCGTGACCGGCGCCAGCACCGGCATCGGCCGCAACATCACCGAGCACCTGGCCGCGAAGGGATACTTCGTGTACGCCGGCGCACGCAAGCAGGCGGATCTCGACGCGCTCAATGCCATCAAGAATGTGCAGGCGGTGAAGCTCGATGTGACCAAACAAGAGGATATTGACGCGGCCGTCGAAACCGTGACGAAGGCGGGTCGTGGTCTCTATGGCCTGGTGAACAATGCCGGTGTCGCGACGTTTGGCGGCATCACCGAGACCAGCCCCGAAGAATTCGAGTTCGTCATGGGCGTGAACGTCTATGGCCCTTACCGCATGACCAGGGCTTTCGCACCGCTCATCATCGCGAGCAAGGGTCGCATAACCACGATTGGTTCGATCTCGGGCGTTCTGGCGCCGCGCGATCTCGCCGCGTATTCCATGAGCAAACATGCCATGGAAGCATTCGGCGATTCGCTGGCGATGCAGATGGCGCCGCTCGGCGTGTCGGTGAGCTTGATCGAGCCCGGCAATTACAACTCGGACATCGGCAAGACCGTGCTCAAGAGAAGCGGCAAGGAGAGCCGCTTCACGGATCGCAGCAAATACAAACAGCCCGACGAAGTGGCCGCCGCCGCCGAGCTCGCTTTATTCGAAGCCGCGCCGAAGCGCCGCTACATGGTGACGCCCGATCAGAACGAAGCGGAGCGCACGATCAAGAAACAGATCGAGCAGCTCGTGCAGCTCAACGAAGGACACCCGTACACCTACGATCGCGACGCGCTCGTCAGGATGCTCGACGAGGCAATGGCGACAGCGCGGCCCCGCAGCAAGTAAGGCGTCGCTTTATATGAGCGATAGCGTACAGAAGGATTCGAATCGCGGGCGCATCCTGCCGGCATGGCAAAACGCGCGGCCCAGCAAACTTTCCCGAAAGCCCTCACCGGCATCAAGGGATTCGACGAATTGAGTCTCGGGGGACTGCCCCGCAACCGCACGACGCTGGTCATGGGCGGCCCGGGCACGGGCAAGAGCGTGTTCGCGTTGCAGACGCTGGTCGGCGCCGCCAGCAAACTCAAGCAATCCGGCATTTTTGTCGCGTTCGAAGAGAACATCGAGGCGATCTTCACCAATGCCGCGGCCTTCGACTGGGGCCTGCCCGCGCTGGCGCGAAAGCGCCTGTTCTTCATGAACGCGCAACTCTCGCCCGCCTTCGTGGCGACCGGCGACTTCGATCTCGGCGGCATGCTGGCCATGCTCGAGGCCAAGCAAAATGAAATCGGCGCCGAATGGGTGGTGTTCGACGGCATCGACGTACTGTTGTCGCTGCTGCGCACGCCACGCGCGAAGATGCGCGAGATCTACCGCCTGCGCGACTGGCTGACGCGACGCGGGCTCACCGCGATCATCACCAGCAAGATCGACAGCGACGGCACGGGCTCGGACGCCGCGAACTACGGATTCATGCAGTTCATGGTCGACTGCGTGATCCGCTTCGACCGCCGCATGGAACAGGGCATTCCGGTGCGCCGGCTCGAGATCGCCAAGTATCGCGGCTCGTCTTTTGCGCCCGGCGAATTTCCGCTGAATTTCGGTCCGCACGGCATGGCGGTCGCATCTCCCGGGCCGACCGACATCCCTCAGAATGCATCCAGCGAGCGGGTGTCGACCGGCTTTCCGGGCCTCGACGAGATGCTGGGCGGAGGCCTCTTCCGCGGCAGCAGCACGCTGATCACCGGTGCACCCGGCACATCGAAGACGACGCTGGCGGGACTCTTCACCGAGGCTGCCTGCAAGCGCGGCGAGCGCACGCTGTTCGTGAGCTTCGACGAAGGCGGCGAGCGCGTACGCCGCAATCTCAAGTCGGTCGGCATTCACCTCGACCCACACGTGAAGTCGGGAATGTTGCAGATGTATTCGGGCCGCACCGACGCGGTGAACCCGGAAGAGCACCTGATCCGCATCGCGGCGCTGATCGTCGAGCACAAGCCACGCTGCATGGTGATCGACCCGCTGTCGGCGATTTCGCGGACCGGCGCGCTGAGCTCGGCACGCGCCATCGGCAACCGTCTCATCTACAAGTTGCGCGATCATCACATCACCGCGGTCATCACCGCGCTGGTGGAAGGCGAAGACCCGCACGCGGAAGCGACCGAGCTGCAGATCTCGACGATTTCCGACAGCTGGATCCAGCTCTCATATCTGGTGTGCGGCGGCGAACGCAATCGCGCGCTCACCATCGTGAAGTCGCGCGGCACGCGCCACTCCAACCAGGTGCGCGAGCTCGTGCTCAGCGACACCGGACTCGCGCTCGTGGAAGTGTATGCCTCGGGCGGCGAAGTGCTCATGGGCACGCTGCGCTGGGAAAAGGAAGCGGAGGAGCGATCCCGCGCCCTGCTGCGCGAAGCGGAAACCGATCACCGGCGGCGCGAGCTGCAGTTCGCCGAGGCGGACACCACCGCGCGCATCACGGCGGCACAACTCGACCTCGAACGACAGCGCGCCGCGCTGGCGTTGAACACGCGCGACGACGCAGCGCGCGATGTAGTCTCGGGCGAACATCAGACCGAGGTGCGCCGACTACGCGGCGCCAACGACACGGACATCGCGGCCCCGACGCCCAAACTTCCTGCTGCCAGCACCGCGGCACGATCGCGTGGTAACGGTCACGCGAAGGAGCGACGTCGTGGCTCGTAAACAAACGACGAACGGCTCAGGTAAACATGCCGACCCGGCGCCGGTCGTCATGCGCCTGTATATCGCGGGACGCGCTCCGAACTCGGTGAAGGCCATCGCCAATCTCGAAGCGATTTGCCAGCAACATCTGAAAGATGGCTACAAGCTGGAAATCGTCGACGTTTGCGAGAATCCGCGGCGCGCGCTCGACGACGGTATCCTGGTCACTCCCAGTCTCGCCAAGTTGTCGCCATCGCCCGGCGGCAATGTCATCGGCAATCTCAGCGACACCGCCAGTGTGCTCGCCGTACTCGGGCTGCCCGCGGCGGCGTAATGAATCCGCCGGCCCAGACCGAACTGCGGCCCGCGCCGGACCAGACGGAGGCGGCTTTCAGGGCCTGGCTTCGCCGGCTCGTCACGAATACTGCCGAGCTCGCCGCTTTCGACGCGGGCCAGGTCGATGCGGTGATGGATCGCGCCAGCGGCAGCGCCATGTTGCTGCCCGAGGCGCAAAGCGCGCTGCATGACTCCAATCGCATCGCGCTGAGCGCGCTCGATGCGCTGCCGGGTGAAGTCTGCGTGCTCGATGCGCATGGCGTGGTCGTCATGGCTAACAAAGCGTGGCGCACCTCCGGAACCGCCCATTCGCGCGCCGGACTCGACGTGCGTGCCGGCGAGAATATTTTCGCGGCGTGCCGCGATGTTCCCGACCGTGAGCGGGAGTACGCGGAGAAAGTCGCGACGGGGCTGCACCAGGTATTCACGCGGATGCGTGAGTCGGTGAGCTGTGCCTATGTTTGCCTGGCCTCGCGCTCGAGCCCGCAATTCACGCTCACCCTGACCGGCATTGCCAGCGATGGCCCGGTGAGTGCGCTGGTGACGCGCGAGTGGACCAGCGAAGGAAAATCCGCACCGGACGTGAGTCGCGCTGCCCCGCGCCGCGCCAGCTCCGGTGCCACGGCAAGGACGCCAACCGACGCGAAAAACCGGTTGCTCGCCGAGCTTCCGGCCCGTGAATTCGCGCGATTCGCCGCCGGCCTGGAATCCGTGCAACTCACCTACGGCGAGATCTTGTACGAACCCGGCGAGCCGATGCGCGAGGTGTATTTTCCCAGCGACTGCCTGGTGTCGCTGCTGACGCTGGTCGAAGGACATCGCGCACTGGAAGTGGGCCTGGTCGGTCGCGAGGGCATGATCGGGGCGCGACTGGCGCTCGGCGCGGCCACCTCGTCGGTGCGCGCGCTGGTGCAAGGGACCGGCATGGCCATGCGCATGGATTCGGCGCGCTTTCTGAAAGAGTTCCGGCGCAGCCCGGTGCTGCAACGCGTGCTGTTTCAATTCACCGATACGCTGATGATCCAGATCAGCCAGACCGCGGCCTGCAATCGCTTCCACATCGTCGAAGCGCGCCTGGCGCGCTGGCTGCTGATGACCGCCGAACGCATGGCCTCGAACGAATTCCATCTCACGCATGAATTTCTCGCCGACATGCTCGGCGTGCGCCGCGAAGGCGTGACGGTCGCGGCCAGCGCGCTCGCGCAGCGCAAGCTCATCAGCTACCGGCGCGGCAACATCACGATTCTCGACATCGCCGGCCTCGAGGCCAGCTCCTGTGCCTGCTACCGGTATGTCCGCAGCGTGGCGGTCGCCGGCTAGGACGCCGGCGCGCGATGCACAGTCCACTTCCCGCCCTTGTACAGATACAAAACCGAAGACACCCGCAAATTCTCGCTCGTCTCGTAGAGAGACCGGATGTTGCGCTCGAGTAAGGTGACGGCGGTTTTGTCGGACATGGGGGCGAAGATCAGCCCGCCGCGCTTCGGCACTCCCACCACCACGCCCTCCGGATATTTCAGCAGAAGCTTGTCCCAGAAGGCGCGATCCAGGAAGTAGCTGCTGTCGAGATCTGATGACTGTCCCGAGACCAACATGATCCCGCCCTCCCAGGGCGTGGCATGCGGCTCTCCATATCGTGCCTTGATGTTTCTGATTGCAACGGTGACGGCTTCCTCCGGAGAAAGCCCATAAGCCGCGAACTCTTGCGCCGTGAGATTTCGCATCGTGCGTTCGCCGTCAATCACGAAGCGAACATGCATGTCGCCAATGAGGTCGAACCAGGCGCTGGTGAGGGTGATGCTTTCCCCATTGCTCAGGGTTCCGGTGCCTGGACCTGATGGGGTAAATCCGAATTCTTGCTTGTTTGCACCTTCTACTTCCCGGAGTACGAGCATGAAGTTCTCGTCCGGACTCTTACGGTCTGACGCGACCGCGGTCATGAAGGCGAACGAGATCAGGAAAGAAAGCCAGCTCTTCAGTGCCACGCCGCCTCCATTGACGCCCGACGTCCCCCTTCAGCGGTTGGCGCCGAAGGATTGTTAGCTGCCACGGATTCCGTGGGGTACCACGGGAGGAATCTATATCGAAGTTTCAGCGATCCGCCGGTGACGCGAATCGGCCTGTAAACCAGCAGGACCTCGTCCGCATACCAATCACTCATGAAGTGAGCCCTCACCGTGCCGGAGAACTTGAGCACTGGATGTGGCTTCCCGGCCTCGAGCCACACCAATTCAGCTGTGCCTTCAATTTGCCCGGACACGTAAATGTCGATGGCATAAACCTGCTTCTGGTGCTTCCTCGGATGCAGCACGAGTTCTGATGTCTTGGTGACGTCCGGGATGCGTTCCCATCGAGGGAACATCCAGTAGGCAATAGTTGCGGCCGGTACGAGGAATACCGCGACGACGGCGATGATCCAGAACGTCTTGCGCGACATTGGCGGCTAACGGTTGATCAAAGCGTCGCGGTTGCGGCGGTTTGGACTTGGCGCTTTATTTGTCACGCGTGCGCTCCAGAGAGTTGTCAGGCGGCGCGCACCTTCACCACTTCACTCTTGGATGTCGGCTCGGGAACTGGCTGACCTGATTCACGTAGTGCTTCGATGTGCAGCAAGATGGCTTCTCGAATGAGCTTCATCACCTCGCGACGCGTCTCACCGGCGGCGACGCAGCCGGGAAGATCGGGGACGTACGCGCCGTAACTAGACTTACCCTTTTCAATCACAACGAGATATTCCATAACCCAGCCTCTAGGCTTTCTTCAGGCCTGAACTCTTGAGAATGCTGTTGAGTGTACCCGCCGGGATGTCCACGCCAAGTTTTCCAGCAACCGTGACGGTTCCTGGCTTACCTGGATGCTGAAACTGGCGATGGCTGCCCGTGGTGCGGACGTGGCGCCAGCCGTCTTGCTGCAACAGTCGGATCACTTCGCGAACCTTCATGCGCCAACGCTAGCGTTGGCCCCAAGACACGCAACCTGCGAAGGCTCCGCGATTCGCTAGATATTCGCCGCCTAGCGGTTCAGCTGAGCGCCGCGCGCGCTACTGGCGGCGTTTGGCACCTTGTTTCCCACGCGGGCGCTCCAGCGATTTGTCAGGCGCCATCCGCCGATTTTCAAAATCGAGAGTTGGAATTTGGCTGCCCGTCACGAGGTGGTCCAACCACATCCCAATGCTCGACGATGACGCAATGATCAATGCGGAATAAATCTGCGATGGCATATGGTGGAGCGCCAGGCGCAGGAGTAAACCGGGCATGCAGAAAGACCAGATCCTTTTCTGCCACCGTGCGCAGAATCTCCCACTTTGCATCTGGCAGGTCCTTGATCAGACCTTCGAGGAAGTCCGCGACAGCTGTAACTTCTCCGTTCGGAACGTCCGGCTTGTGCTCGACAAAGCCCGCGGACACGTACTCCGCAAACGCGGCCCGTGGCCGCTTCTCGATCAAGGCCTTCTTATAGAAAGACAGCACCAGATTGCGGCTGGCTTCGGCAGACGGTTTACAGCGGGAAGCGGATTTCGCCTCAGCGTATGCGTTCAAACAAAAAAGCATTGTCAGAATCAGCACCGCACTTCTTGTCTTGAGCACGCGGCCTCCGATACATGGTCATCCCAGCGTTCTAGTACACCACGATACTCTTCAGGAACTCGAGCGCCTCACTTCGCGCATCCGCCAGCGGTTTCCGGGACGTGATCGAAATGTGCAGGTCGACCCAGGTCCCCGCCTTGATCAGTTCGGCACGGATGTGCGTGTTGACATCTTTTCCAGCACCGCTCGGCATCGCAATTTCATATGCGGCTCCCGACCAATTGCCGACCGCGACCGACGTTGGCGGCGCCGTCGGAATCAAGCCCGTTTGCTTCATGGCTGAGAACTCGCCAACCCAGAATGATTCGAAACCCTTGAAGGATTTCGCCGATTCAAACCAGCCCGATACCACCAGCCCGCGGCCGGCGTCTTCAAAGTGAAAATACCTGCGACTGGCCGTTGCCCCGGTCCTGGAATCCTCAACGGGTGCAAGATTCCCCTTCGGAAGCCGTAGCGATACGGAACTCATAGGGACCGCAAGCTCAATCGCGTCAGCCGTGATGGTCACGATGATGCTGGAGTCAGCCGGGTCAGCCGCGACGACGAGATTCGTCGAGAGCAAGCCGATCAGGGCGACCAGGCTCATGGCGTTTGATGCCAGCAGGCCGCAACGATTTGATTTGTTAGGTGTCATCCTGGTTACTCGATATTGCCCCACTCAACCCGCACAAATGGCTTGAGATAGAGCTTGAAGTCCAGAAAGCCGGGACGCCGAAACTTTGCGGTTAGAAACTCCTCTCCGCGCGAGGTGGTAAGTGCCAGTCCAGCGATCTCCGCGAGCGCAAATCGTCCTACCTATTGGCCGTTGCGATCCCATGACAATCTATCCCTCACGCGTCCGCTCCAGCGATTTGTCAGGCGTCATGGCGGCTACTTCACTTTGATTGTTGGTTTGAGCTGAGCCACAGTTTTCCGCAACACCGCGGCATCAATCGCCTCAAACCTCCATGAAACGATTCGGTTTGGCGTAGCCCAGACGATGGTGGCGAAGTGGAGGCGCGATGATTGTCTGCTGCCCCAGAATTCAGCCTTTATGAGAGATGACTCGACAAGGTATGAGGCACCGCCAACCGTCGCGTCGCCTCTGGACCATTCGAGCTCCGCTTGACGCCGCGTTTCAAGAAATCGCTCGACAAGGGCACGAAGCTCTGCCTGTGAGAGCTTCTTTTTGAGCACGTACTCACCGACAGTTAGCTGTTGGCTCCTGTCGGGGCTCTCATATGCGATCACATCAGGATCGGAGACATCGCGCCATGCTTCCGGAATCGTAAAGCTATACGGTGTATCAGCTTTGTGCGGAGTGGCGCCCGCTGGCGCTCCGAACAAGCACGTGAGGATGATAGGGACGACCTTGCGCATGTATACCGCCCGTGTGATGCCTAACGGTTGAGATGAACGCAGCGCGCGCTCCAGCGATTTGTCAGGCGCGTCTCGCCATAGTCCTTGCGCTGGTCCGCGATTTCGAATGCTGGACCGGCAAACACGTGTGCCGCGTCCTCGAAATTGAGGCCCCGATCCGCCAGTGTCCTTCGTACTCACCAGTTGCGTTCCACAGGAAGATCGTCGCACTCCTCGACGCCTGGCAGTTTCAGGATGGCCAGAATCTCGCCGAGATGTTCGCAAATGTCTTCGCGTTCAATAGTTTCAATAAACTCGTACCTTTCATCGATGCGATTGAAGTCCTCGATGTACTTGCTCAGGACGGGGATATACGAATCTTTTGGTTTCCCGATGCCGATCTGAACAAGCTTCGAGAGAGTCGTTTTGTAGATCTCGCGGCTTGCGTCAAGCGCCTTGGAATTGACGTGCCCAGCCCACGAAGAGAAAGGGATCTTGGTTTGAAGTTCTTCCAGCGACATTTGCTTGCGCTCCACTGAGTGATTCGGAGTGGAAAAGGCGACCAAGAAGGCGAAAACGATGAAGCGAAGAGTACTCATGCGAGTGCCTGTCGGTTGAGCTGAGCGGCGCGCGCGCCGACGAATGAGCTTGGCACTTCATCTTCCACCCGTCCGCTGCAGCGATTTGTTAGGCGGCATTGGCACCCAAGCTCCTCATGGAGATTTTGAAACATTGACCGATCCAAACTTGCACCCGGAGTTCCTCAGCGCCTCAACGAGGGCTTGAACAGATTCATATGATGGCGCGGCACGGGCATCGATAATGCATTGAACTCTGGAGCCGAGTTTCAGTTCGTCGTGCATATACTTCGAAACATCTGAGCACATCATTTTCTTGGTACGCACTTCGCAGCCGCCGTCATGGAGCAAGGTGATCTGGAGTGGCGCCGCATCTTCAGCGTAAGCCTTGCCTGACGTGCAAGCAGCCAGGTTGGCGGCCAGCGCCAGCAATGACGCTCCGAGGAATGTTGGGAGACGTTTCATGCCGCCTGACGGTTGAGCTGAGCGCCGCGCGCGCTGCTGTATGAACTTGGCACTCTATCTTTCACGCGTCCGCTCCAGTGATTTGTTAGGCGTCGCGCCCATAATGGAACTCCCCGTGTTCGGTCCGGCCAATCGACTTGCGACGTGCAATGCAACGAGCTCCAAGAGCACCACGACTACCACTAACGGCAACCACTTTGTCGCTACGAGGAAGGCGGAAGCGAAGAGTTGAAAGCTCAATCCTTGCGTGTAGTACTCGGGATCCGGTGGGCCGCTAAGTACAGACCAGATTCGTGCCGCCTCAAGACCAATCACGGAAAGTCCCCAGAGCACAACGGTAACGGCTATGACTCGTTTGGGGCTTGGCACAGCGTGACGCCTAACTATAGATTCACGGACGGCAAACCCATCCGAGTTACCGGTCGATTACTGTCGAATAGCAGCGTGGCCATCGGCAACTCCTTGAATACCAAGAGCCTTGGCCGATGTTATTTCGTCATGCGTGCCTCGGCAATGGCTGGTTGGCTCGCACATCGACGCGCGGAAAGCAATCCATGATCCGGGCTGTCGGCCGGCAGCCGTACCGCCTATAAGAGTACGGTCCGCGAACAGTCGCCTGCCGCCTGCGAGAAGAACAACATGATCATTCGATCTCTGCGGCGACCAGGCGTCATGATCGTCGCGCACTTGTTAGTGGCATGGTCGATCAGCGGTGGCGCCCAGGCGCAATCCCCGCAATGGCATGTGATCGTCACCCCCACCTTGAATCCCTTGCCGATCGGGCTCTGTGGCGCCGTGCAGGTGACGGTACTCGATGCGGCCGCGATGGACATGCCGCGCAATCCGCTTGGCGCGCGCGTGACGATCGCCGATTTCGACATGACGGTGGCAGCGCCGGGTGCGCGATCGGTGGTCGGGCAGCAAATCGATGCCAGTCACTGGTCGGTGTGTGCGTGCAGCGGTGCGCCGGTAGGTGGTGTGGCAACTGTCACGGCGACTTACCCGGCACGGGCATTGCCGGCTGCCGCGCGCGTTGCGGGGGCTTCGTTCACGAGCACGGCGACGGTTTTCATTGCGGCGGCGAAAGGCACGAGTCCTCCGGCGTGCCTCGCGGCGCCGCCAGCAGCAGCGAACACGGGCGCGGCGAAGGCTGTTAGTGCGCCAGCGCCGGCTGCGCGTAACGCGACTGCTGCCGCGAACGCTCCCACAAGTGTCCCCGCGACTTCGCCCGCAACCGCGCCCGCAACAGGCGCGCCTAACAATTCGAAGCAGAGCTCGAGCCCGAATTCACAGCCGGCGAATGCGCCATCGCCTCCGCCGGGGCTGCCGGCGCAAATTCCGGGGTTTCCGGCCAGCGCGGCGGATTGGGCAGCGCTGCAGAAGTCATTGGGTTCCAAGGGATGGGCGGATCTGCAGAAGGAAACGAATGCGGCGATGGATGAAACGCCGGACAACACCGACGACAAGCCGCCGCCCGGCGTGCCGAAGGAAATGATGGGCACAGGCCGCAATCACGCGGCGGCGGTCGCGGCGTTCAAAAAGCTGGCGCCGGTACTCAGGCACGCGCGGTGCGCCAACTGTCACACGGACATCACCTATTGGGATGACCCGGGCGAAGGTGGCGATCCGCCGCGGCCGGCAACTCACAAGGGCGGCGACATCAACGAACTTCCACCGACGGCGAAGAACGGTTACGGGCAACCGGACCTGAAGTTCACACCCTGCCAGGACTGCCACATCAAGGCACCGGTTGCCTGGAAAAATTCCGGGCCGGACTGGACCGGGCTCGATGACTACCAGCTGTGCCAGAAACTGAAGCAGGCGATGTTCAACGGGGAGGTGCTGCTCGATCACCTGCGCACGGACGACTTGATCAAGCTGGCTTTTCAGGGACAGCGCGCCATGGACCTGACGCCGCAACCGCCGCCACTGTCGCACACGCAATTCATGCAATACGCGACGGAGTGGATCAATCGCATGGATGCGATGAAGAAGTTTCCCAAGGCGCGCTCGGAGGGCTGCCCGCGCAACGATTCGTGGAGCGGCGCCATCGAATACACCTACACCGAAGTGAGCAAGCTCAATCGCTACGAATCGCACGGCGTGGTTCATGTCGTGGGCGGGCTGGCCAAGTGGAGCGCGCTCGCGGCGCGCCAGGAAGATCACAGCGCGAAGAATTGCCCGAGTGTTTACAGCGCCTCGGCTTCCGGCGGTGGCGAAATGCAACTCGTGACGATCGACTACACCAGCGAGAAAGGCGTCAGCGGAATCTCGATGGCCAACCTGCAGCCGAAACCCGGGGCGGTGGCGCCCGATTCTTTCGTCGGCCTGACGATTTTTCCGGGCCGGTACGGCCTGTCGATCGATCTGCCGATGAAAGGCTCGGGGCGCTACCAGGGTGGCGGACCCGCCTGCCCCGGCTACCGCTCCATCACGCAAGTCTTCGACGCCAAGATCGGGCAAGGCGCCGACGGCAAGTTCGACCCCGACAATCCGGATGAGCTCTCGGGGACGAAGACCGAATCGCCCTTTCCGGGAGCGACGTTCACCATGAAATGGCAGTTCATGCGACTTAACGAAGACTGGAGCCGATGATGCCCACCCCCTTTCATGGGTATCGCGAGACCTGGGACATGCCTATGCTCCCGTCAATGGGCCCATTCCCTCACACCATCTTCGTGGTCGAAGACAACGACCTCACCCGCCAGTCCCTGGTCCGCCGGATCACGGACGCGGGCGCCGAACACAAGGTGACCACGGCCGTGGGCAGCTGCCGCGAGATTCGCGCGGCGCTCGAAGTGTCGCGCCCGGAAGTGTTGTTAGTCGACCTGGGGCTGCCGGACGGCGATGGCCTCGACATCATTCGCGAGACCGCGCGCCGCTGGCCGGAAGTGCTCATCATGGTCATCACTGTGTTCGGCGATGAAGTGCGCGTGGTGGCGGCCATCAAGGCCGGCGCCGCCGGTTACCTGCTCAAGGACGATCCGGCCGTGAGCATCAACGCGGCGTTACAGCAGTTGCTGTCGGGTGGCTCGCCGATCAGCCCGGCAATCGCCCGGCACCTGATCCGGCATTTCCGCGGCGACGCGGAGCAGCCCGCGGTTCCGAGTGCCGTGCGGCTCACCAACCGCGAGATGGACGTGCTGTCGCTGGCGAGCAAGGGATTCAGCTACGGCGAGATCGCGGCGCTGCTCAGCCTCACGGCGAGCACGGTCAGCTCGTACACCAAGAACATCTATGAAAAGCTCGCGGTGAGCTCGCGCAGCGAAGCGGTCTACGAAGCCACGCGCATGGGACTGATAAGCCGATCGTCGTAGCGTGAGAACTATCTACTGGCTCATCGTCGCGCTGGTGCCGGTGGTTTTCCTGGCATTCATGTACGTCATCGATCGCGAGCCCGGGATCGATCCGCGCCTGCTGCGATCGGTGGTCGAGAGCCTGCCGGGCGATTCGGCCGAGCCGCCGGCTTTCGATTCACCGGCGGTGATCGATCAGGAATTGCCCGACTTCCAGGCACGCCCGCGCCGCGGTGCGGCGGCCAGCATCTGGTACCAGTTCGACCTCGAGAAGCCGGCCGCGGCGCCCGGCACCTGGGGCATCTTCTTTCCGTGGATCAACGGCAGCTACGCCTTCTACATCAACGGCGAGCTGGCCGGAGAAAACGCGCCGATGCAGCGCCCCTTTCAGGAATTCCGCGCACCGCTGTATTTCGAATTTCCAACGTCGTCGCTCCGCCCGGGAACCAACGCTCTCCAGCTTCATGCGGTGAGTGAGCGCGCCGGCACCTGGCTCACGCCTTTCTACATCGGTCCGTCAGCGGCGCTCCTGCCGGCGTACGACTACGCGCACTTCGTGCAGATCTCGCTCATGGCCGGCACGGTGGTGGCGCTCTCGGTCATATCGATACTCTTGTTAGGCCTGTTCTGGATCCGCCCGAGCGACACGGGCCATGGATGGTTCGCCGCCGCCACCCTCTGCTGGGCAACCTACAACTGGCTGCTGCTCGAGCCACGGCTGCTCATACCAGAGCCCGGCATCTGGTTCTCGCTGCCGCCGCTGGCACTCGGCTGGTTCACGATCTTCTCGGCACACTTCGTCAGCCGCCTGCCCGGCTGCCAAAGGCCGGCGCGCTGGCTCGAATCCGCGCTGCTGCTGTTTGGCAGCGTCGGATCGCTGGCGATGTTCGCCAACAACCTCACCACCAACGATTTTCCCTGGGTACAGAACTACGTGTGGTTTCCCGGCGTGATGCTCATCAGCGCCTTCATCGTGTGGCAACTGCTGCGCGCCACACTGCACAACCCGGGCTTCGAGGTGAAGCTGTGGCTCATCGCCGCGGTGCTGGCGCTGGTCGTGGGCGTGCGCGATTACCTGTGGGACATGAACGTGACGACCGCCGGCACGTTTCACTACTTGTCGTACACCGTGAGCTTCGTGTTGATTGCGCTGGCGTTGACGCTGCTGAGCCGCGTGTCGCGCGCGCTCACGGTCGCCGAGACGCTCAATCGTGAGCTCGAGGACCGCGTCGCGGCGCGCGGCGTGGAACTGGCGCGCAACTACGAGCGCCTGCAGAGCCTCGAACGCCAGCGCACCATCAGCGCGGAACGCGAGCGCATGACCGCGGATATGCACGACGGCATCGGCGGCCAGCTGGTGCACGCACTGGCGGTCATCGAGAGCAATCCGGATTTCGAGCCGCTCGAGCCCATCCTGCGTGGCGCGCTCGACGATCTGCGCCTGATCATCGATTCCGCCGATCCAATGGAGGGCGACCTGCTGGTGGTGCTGTCCAACTTCCGCGCGCGCAATGAGCGCCGCGTGCAGGCGGGCGGCCTGCACTTCCTGTGGCAGGTGAGCGAGCTCCCGTCGATGCCGGACTTCGGCCCGCACAAGATCCTGCAGGTGTTGCGCATCCTGCAAGAGGCGCTGACCAACGTGCTCAAGCACGCGCAAGCCACGCAGGTCACGGTGCGCACCAGCACGGAAGCGGATGGCGAAGGGCGCGCCACCGTCATCGTCGATGTGATCGACGACGGCACGGGCTTCATCGCCGGCAACGTATCGGCCAGCCTCGCCGGACGGGGCCTCGGCAACATGCGCCGCCGCGCGCAGGAACTCGGCGGAACGGTCGAGTTGGCCGCCGCCGGCAACGGCTCGCGGCTGCGCCTGACGCTGCCGGTAACCTGAAGTCGACGAATCGACCGCGGCACATCGCGCCAGGGATTGCAATCCATGTTCCGGTCTGCCACAAGGACGCGGGGATATCTATAAAGGCAGCGTGCCGCAGATTCGCGGCCAGGAGATTGCCAATGACTAACAGCAAAACACTTCTCGTGGCGGTCTCGGCCGCCCTGGCCCTTGGTCTCGCGGCAACGAGCATGGCGGCGAAAAAGAAGGCGGAACCCGTGCCGCCCCCGCCGCCTCCGAAAACGAAGATCTGCCTGGTGCTGCCGAAAGCGCAGCTCGGCCAGGGCACGAACGGCGCCGACGTCGCCGAACCGGTTCGCGCCACGCTCACCGCGTACCTGGGTGGCCCCGCGACCGAGCTCATTCCGCTCACCGCGCGCATCCCCATTCAGATCGATGCGGAAGCGCAGCAGCTCGGCTGTGAATACGTGCTGTACAGCTCGGTGGTGCAGAAGAAAGGTGGTGGCTTCGGCAAGTTGTTTGCCGCTGCCGCGCCGATCGCGACGATGGCGGGCGGCATGGGTGCCATGGGTGGCAACTACGGCAGCATGATGGCGGGCCAGGCCGTGGCGCAGGCCGCGACGACCGCCGCCGCGCAGTCCGCGCAGCAGGAAGCGATGGAGCAACTGGGCGGCGCGGCCAAGACGAACATCAAGAAGGGCGACCAGATCACGCTCGACTACAAACTCGTGAAGCCGGGTGATGCTCAGCCGGTCGTGGCCCAGGCGCTCGTCGCCAAGGCCAAAGAGTCCGGCGAGGATCTGGTGTCACCGCTCATCGAAGGCGCGGCGACGGCGGTGCTCACGGCGATCAGTCAGGCGGCGGCGGCAACCGCGGCTACTGCGCCGAAATGACCAGGAGCGATTTCAGGCCGACTGCTCCACCGTGACGCGGTTGCGTCCCTGGTTCTTGCTCTCGTAGAGGCATTCGTCCGCGCGCAGCAGCATCGACTCGACCGTGGGAACGCCGGGCTCGCGCGGGTGCGAGGCGGCCGTGACTCCGATGCTGACGGTGACGGCGATCTCCTGCCCC
Organism: Steroidobacteraceae bacterium; assembly: GCA_035995425.1. Taxonomy (GTDB): domain Bacteria; phylum Pseudomonadota; class Gammaproteobacteria; order Steroidobacterales; family Steroidobacteraceae; genus CADEED01. The sequence goes on along the minus strand of DASYKM010000055.1, from coordinate 264 downwards.
GACACCTTCATCGGCGATGCCGAGATTATCTGGCGCAGATTTTCGGCGACGATTTGCGCACCCACCAGATCGGTCGACGGCAACGCGACGGCGAACTCTTCTCCTCCGGTGCGCGCACACCAGTCGCGCTCGCGCGTCAGCGAATCGCGTATGCGGTTCGCGAACTCCACCAGCACGGCGTCTCCGGTGGCGTGACCGAAGCGATCGTTGATCTGTTTGAAGTTGTCGATATCGAGCACCAGCAGCGTGACCTCGCCGCCCAGT
>DASYKM010000054.1:0-49023 GCA_035995425.1 Steroidobacteraceae bacterium | reverse complement strand
TCAACGTCGAATCGCAGTCCGAGAAGCGCGCCGAGATGCAGACCCGCAGCGGCCGGCGCACGGTGCCGCAGATCTTCATCGGCGACCAGCACGTCGGCGGATGCGACGACCTGCACGCGCTCGAAGCCGCGGGCAAGCTGGACAGCTTGTTAGGCCGCTGACGCGGTCGGCGTACACCCCGTTCAACACAGACCCAAGAACCCAAGGAAATGACCATGGAAAACCAGAGCACGCCGCCCGCGGCGACCGAAAACCCGAACGGCCCGATGCTCACGGTGCAATCCGTGTATCTCAAGGACTGCTCCTACGAAGCGCCCAAGGGTCCGCGCATCGACGGCAACTGGAGCCCGCAGATCTCGCTCGACATCAACACCACGGCGAACGTGGTGGCGCCCGAGCTCAACGAGGTCGTGCTGACGGTCACCGTGGGCGCCAAGCAGGGCGAGGCCACGGCGTTCCTGGTCGAGGTGAAGCAGGCCGGCCTGTTCGTGATGCGCGGGCTCACGCCCGACGACACGCGCCGCGCCATCGGCACCATCTGCCCGAACGTGCTGTTCCCGTACGCGCGCGTCGCGGTGTCGCAGCTCGTGACGCAGGGCGGCTTTCCGAACTTCGTGCTGCCGCCGGTGGATTTCGACCAGCTGTTCGCACGCGGGCTGGCGCAGCAGCAGGCGGGCGCCGCGCAAGGTCCGACCAACTGACGCGCCGGCGCGCATTGCCGTGAGCAATCCAGCGAACGACATCGCGCAGGAACCCGTCGCCGTGCTCGGCGCCGGTTCCTGGGGCACGGCGCTCGCCATTCAATTCGCGCGCGCCGGTCATCCGACGCGGCTGTGGTGCCGAAGCGCCGCCGACGCGGCGCAGATGAGCGCCGAGCGCCACAACCGGCGCTATCTGCCCGACGCGGAATTCCCCGACGCCATCGAAGTCCATCGCGAGCTTGCGGCGGCCGTCAAAGATGCCGTCGCCATCGTCATCGCCGTGCCCAGCCATTCGCTGCGCGCGCTGCTCACGCAACTGAAACCGCTGCTGGCACGGGATGCACGCCTGGCCTGGGCCACGAAGGGCTTCGAGCTCGAGACGGGCAAACTACCGCACCAGGTGGCCTATGAGGTTCTCGGCGACCGCTACCCGGTGGCGGTGCTCTCCGGACCGACGTTCGCCCGCGAGGTCGGCATGGGCCTGCCCACCGCGATGACCATCGCTTCACCCGACGCCGAGTTCGCCGCGCAGATCGCCAAGAGCCTGCACGCCTCCAATTTCCGCGCCTACACCTCCACCGACATCATCGGCGTGGAAGTCGGCGGGGCGGTCAAGAACGTGCTCGCGGTCGGCGCCGGCCTGTCCGACGGCCTCGGTTTCGGCGCCAACACGCGCATCGCGCTGATCACGCGCGGACTGTCGGAAGTCATGCGGCTCGGCGTGAAGCTGGGCGCGCAGGCGGAAACCTTCATGGGGCTCGCGGGACTCGGCGACCTGGTGCTCACCAGCACCGACAACCAGTCGCGTAACCGTCGGTTCGGCCTCGCGCTCGCGAGCGGCAAGAACGTCGCCGAAGCGTTGAAGGAAATCGGCCAGGTGGTCGAAGGCTACAGCGCGGCACGAGCGGTGCACGCGGTGGCGCTGCGCGAAAAGGTCGACATGCCGATTGTCGGTGGCATCTATCGCGTGCTCTACGAGCACGAGCCCGCGCGCGACGTCGTGAAAGATCTCATGACGCGACCGATCCGCCCCGAAGTGGAGTGAGCCCGCGGCCGTCTCAGGCGGCGATTTCCTCGGCCGGCGAATCCTTGCCCTTGCCCTTGCCCGCGACCGGCAAGCGCAGGTGGAAAGTGGTTCCGACGCCGACCTGTGTCTCCACGGTGAGATCGCCGCCGTGCTTGTCCACCAGCACCGAGCGCGCGATCGCGAGGCCCTGGCCGGTGCCCTTGCCTACTTCCTTGGTGGTGAAGAACGGATCGAAGATGCGCGCGCGGATGTGGTCGGGAATGCCGCCGCCGGTGTCGGCGATCGAAATGAACACGCTGTCGCCCTCGTGGCGCGTGGTGACGGTGATCTTGCCGCGGCGATCCGTGTCCTTGACCACGTCGCCGATGGCATGCGCGGCGTTCACGATGATGTTGAGCACCGCCTGGTTCACTTCGCCCACGTAGCAGAATACCGGCGGTATCTGCCCGAGGTGAGTCTCCATCACCGCCACATACTTGTATTCGTTGCTGGCGATCACCAGCGTGCTTTCGATGGCGCGGTTGAGGTTGATCGCCGACATCTCGGTCGAGTCGGGGTGCGCGAATTCCTTCATCGAACGCACGATGGTGGCGACCCGCTGGAGCCCGTCGATGCAGCTCTGGTGCGCCTTGGGCATGTCGTCCAGTAGATAGGTCAGGTCGATGGCCGTTTCGATCGCCACCGCGGCCCTGGCAGCTTCGAGCGATGGCGCGCCCGCGAGCAGCGCCTGATTGCTGGCGCGCAGGCCGGCGATGAGCCGGCTCAGATCGCCGGTGCAAGTGCGCAGGAAGTGCACGTTGTCGGTGATGAACTGCACCGGCGTGTTGATCTCGTGCGCCACGCCCGAGGCCAGTCGTCCCACGGACTCGAGCTTCTGCGCCTGCTGCAGATCCGACTCGAGCTTGCGCTGCTGCGTGATGTCGAGCATCAGGCCGCGCAGGCAGTTTTCGCCGCGCAGCTCGCCGGGCGTGACCACCCAGCGCAGGCGGCGTATCACGCCGTATTGGGCCAGCAGCGCGCATTCGAATTCGGTTTCACCGATGCCGGCGGCATCCGCCAGGTGCGCACGCACGGTTTGCACCTGCTCCGGCGGCAGCACCGACTCGAGAAAGCCGGGCTCGGCCCATCGCTCGATCGGGTATCCGAGGCACTTCTGCACCTGCGGCCCGATGTACGCGAACGCGCGCCTGCCGGGTAGATAGGTGAACGGAATCGCGTTGGTGCTCTCGGCGATCAGGCGGTATTGTTCGCGGCTCTCCTCGAGCTGCGCGGTGCGCGTGGTCACCACCGCCTCGAGACGCGCCTGTTCGGTTTCGGCGAGCGCCTTGCGTTCGGCGAACTGCCGGCGCAGTTTCTCGACCATCACGTTGAAGACGCTGACCAGATGGCCGATTTCGTCCGCCGCGCCGGACTGGATGTCCGGCTGGGCAAGATCGCCTTCGGCGACCTTGTTCACCGCGGTGCCGATGCGCTTCAGGCGCGCCGACACCGAGCGGCCGAGCAGCATGGCAATGATGGCCGCGAGCACCAGCGCGGCGCCGGCGCAGATCGCCGCCGTGGAGCTGTTGCGCCGTACGACGGTCGCGATCGATTCCGAGGAGAGGATTACCGCGAGCGTGCCCGTCGGACCCTCGCGCGCGACCACCTTCGTGACCACCATGAGCTTGTGCGGACCGGGAGCGGCGGGCCGTGCGCCGCGCACGAGACGTTCCGGGTGATGGCCATAACCTTCGATGAGCTGGCCGTCGGCTGAATACACGGCGAGCCCGGAGACGTCGTTGTCCGCGGCGAACGGTGCGAACACTTCGCGCGCCGTCAGCGCATCGTTGAAAGCGACCACGGTGCGCAACTGCGGCTCGATGAAGCGGGCATACCGCAGCGCCTTGGCGCGCAGCTCTCCGGCGGCGTCGCTCTTGCCTAACAACGTGATGGGCGTGATCACCGCCGCGACCGCCACCAGCGCCACCGCGACGAAACTCAGCGTGAGCTTCGCGCCGAACGATTTTGGCACGAGCAACGGCACGGCTAGGCGCCGGGCGGCAATGCCGGCGGCGCGATGTAGTCGCGCGGAAGGTCGCCGGTGAGTGCGCCCAACCAGGCTTCGAGCTCGCGCGCTTCATCGTCTTCGAGCTCCACGCCGAGCTGATGACGCGCCATCATGCGAACCGCCATGTTCAATGTCGGCGCGGAGCCGTCGTGAAAGTACGGCGCGGTCATGGCGACGTTACGCAGGCTCGGCACCTTGAAAACCATGTCGTCGGCTGCGACACCGGTGACCTGCCGGCGACCGTGGTCGGGGCCGGCCGGCCACGGCACGCGCGCACCGAGCCGCTCGAACATCGACCCACCGACATACGGCCCGGTGTGGCAGACGATGCAGCCGAGATTCGCGAATAGTTTGGCGCCGGTTTTTTCCTCGGCATTGAGTGCGTTCATATCGCCACGCAGGTAACGATCCCAGCGCGCCGGTGTCACCAGGCCGTGCTCGAAAGCACCGATCGCGAGGCCGATGCGCTCTGCCGTCACGGGCGAGGTTTCTGCCGGAAATGCGCGCGCGAACTCCTGGCGATAGCCGGCGATCTTGTTGATCGCGTCGACGACTTCCGCGGCCGTCATGCCCATTTCGTCCTTGTTCTCGATCGGCATGATCGCCTGTTTCTCCACGGTCGGCGAACGCCCGTCCCACAGCTGCGCGAATTGACCCGCTGCGTTGTAAGTGGAGGGCGCGTTGCGCACGCCCTTGCGGCCGTTGATGCCGGTGGATACTGCGGTCCTGGTAGTGCCATACGTGTCGAGCGGATGGCAGGTGTTGCAGGAAACGGCGCCGGTCTTCGAGAGACGCGGATCGTAATAAAGTTTGCGGCCAAGGTCGGTGAGTTCGCTCGCGTAGGACGCGGCCACGGGATTCAGCGGAGCGAAGCGGCGCAACACGCGTGGGCTCAGCTCGTCGTTCGAAAAGGCGAGCCCGGCCGAAGGCGCGCCTGCAGCCGCAATGGCACCGGGCTGCGTATCGACCATCAGCACTTCGGAATCCACCGACTTCGAACAGCCCATGGAGTCCAACAGCAGCAGCAGCAGGACTGCGCGACTGGCTGCGCGCAAGGCGGAGGCCGCGAAGGGCTTCGTCACTCGATGATTCACTGAAGTCCTTGGCGGGTGTGGGGCATGCGCGTCCCCTCGGGAAACGGATTCGCGGCACCTTGTGCATCGACCCGGACGCTGGATTGCTTGAGTGATTATTTGCGATGAACGATCCCTTAGGCGATGGCCGACGCTCTGGACTCGTTCAAGCCCGACTCCTTCAGCGTGACGCCGCGAAATCTAACTGTCGCCACGCCTCGTATACGGTGACAGCGGCGGCATTCGCGAGATTGAGACTGCGATTTCCGGCGAGCATGGGCAGCGACAGCACGTTTTGCGGCGCGATCGACGCCAGCACTTCCGCCGGCAGTCCGCGGCGCTCCGAGCCAAACAACAGCACGTCACCTCGGGCGAACCGCGCATCGACGTGGCGGCGCGTACTGCCGGTTTCGATGGCGAACCAGTTTCCCGGCAACGCGGCGCACGCGGCGGCATAGTTTTCGTGGACCCGCACCGTCGCGAGCTCGTCGTAGTCGAGGCCGGCGCGGCGCACCGACTTGCGGTCGAGGCGAAAGCCGATCGGCTTGATGAGATGCAGCTCGGCGCCGGTGTTGGCCGAGAGCCGGATCAGGTTCCCCGTGTTGGGCGGAATCTCCGGCTCGAAGATGACGATGTGAAACATCGATCCGGCGTCATTCCTTGAGCTTGAAGGCGATGCGAATGCTGCCCAGGCCGTAGTCGCATTCCTTGCTGAAGTGCCCGCTGCGGATCGTGTCGATCGCCGCCGCATCGAGTATCGGATAGCCGCTCGAGCGCGCGATCTCCGCGTCGACCGGTGCGTCGCCATCGGCCGCCACGAAGTAGCGCACGACCGCGTCACCTTCGATGTTCTGCCGCTGGGCCGCGGCCGGATAGAACTGCTGCGCGTCGATGGTGCCCTGCAGGCGCGCCTTGCATCTTCCCGCCGCGGCATTGTCCGCCAGCTTCGGCACCACCTTGCAGATCACCGACATCGCGGACTTGTCCGGCACTTCGTTGACGTCACCCAGAATCAGGCGGCGCGTGGTTTTCGGCCCGATGAGCATCTCGCGCGGCAGACTGCCCGGCTTGCCGGTGACGAGATCCTTCGCTCGGAGATCGGCTTTGCAGCTCATGAAATCGGACTCGTTGTTGGAAACATCGACGAAGGCGAGGCGCTGCGCGCCGCGGCAGTTGGCGGCAAGATTCCAAGCGCATTCGTGGTGGTAGTCGATCGTGAATCCGACGAACCCCCAGCCCTTCGAGGCCTTTGGGCCCTGGCCCCCGCGGCTGAACTCCTGGGAATGCGCGGGAGTGAAGCGCTCATGCCGCTTCAGCATCTGCGTGAGGATCTGCGCCGCCTCGGTTTCCGCGCGCTTGCGGTCGGCTGGCTGCAGGGTCTTCTCCATCTCCTGCAAGGCGGTCGCGTCGAAGCCCGTGCGGCCGCTGGTGTTGGTGTCGTTCGGATAAACGGCTTCCCAGTAGCCGCCGGCGACGCGCGCATAGATGTATTGCTGCACGGGGTCGCTGCGCATTCCAGTCGCTGAATACAGCTCGATGAGGCGCTGCGCGGCGACCAGATAGTCGAGCGTCACGGCCTTCTTGAACCAGCGTTCGACTTCCGCGACGTTGATGTCTCCGCAGCTGCTGTTTTCAGCCAGCTGCGCGAGTTTGAAGGCGGCCTGGTCATTGCCCAGTTCGTCCGCACGGGTCAACGCCTCGCGTGCGGCGGCACAATCGCCCGGGGTCAGGGCAAGGTACGCCAGGTGACTGCCAACCAGCGCGCCGGCGCGCGCCCTGCCGGCCTTGAGCTCGTCTTGCCAGCGGGTAACCTGGTCGGCTTCGGACAACACCTGGCCAGCGACCCGCACTTCGTAGAGTGCGAAGGCGTCTTCATATCCGGAGAGCTCCGGCACTTCGTCCGAGGTGGCGAATTGGGGTGTCGGCGCAGCGCCGGGTGGTGCGGGGGCCTCGGCCGCGGCGGTCGCGGCGGCGGCGAGGATGGCTATGAGCGAGGTGAGAGTTTGCATGGGGCGCGCATCGTACAATGCGCGCCATGGCCGCCGCTCCGGAGAACGTCGATAACCCGCTGCTGACCGAATTTTGCGGGATGCAGTTGAACTCACCCATTGTGCTGTTGTCGGGCTGCGTGGGGTTCGGCGAGGAGTACACGCGCATCGAGGGATTTTCGAACCGCGATGTGGGCGCCATCGTGCTCAAGGGGACCACCGGCCAGGCGCGCCTCGGCAATCGCCCGCACCGCGTCTACGAAACCCCATCAGGAATGCTGAACGCCATCGGCCTGCAGAATCCCGGCGTGGAAGCCGTGGTGAAAAAAATCCTGCCGACGCTGGATTTCACCGAGACCCGCTTTTTCGCCAACGTCTCCGGATCAACCATCGAAGAGTATGTCGAGGTCACGCGCCGCTTCGATGACTCGCCCATCGATGCCATCGAGATAAACATCTCCTGTCCGAACGTGAAGGAAGGCGGCGTCGCCTTCGGCAACTATCCGGACATGTCGGCGAAAGTGGTGGAGGCCTGCCGCAAGGCAACTAACAAGCCCATCATCACCAAGCTTTCTCCGAACCAGACCGACATCAAGGAAAATGCGCGCCGCTGCATCGAGGCGGGCTCGGATGGACTCGCGGTGATCAACACCATCATGGGCATGGCCGTCGACGTGAATTCGCGGCGCCCGGTGATCGGCAATATTCAGGGTGGTTTGTCTGGACCGGCGATCAAGCCGATAGCGCTGCTCAAGGTGCACCAGGTCTACGAAGTGGCGAAGAAGCACAACGTGCCCATCATCGGCCAGGGCGGTATCGCCACGGTGAACGATGCACTGGAATTCATGATTGCCGGCGCCACGACCGTGGGCCTCGGAACCGCTCTTTTCTACGATCCGCTTCTATGCCGCAAGATCAATGCGGGCGTGGCGGACTACCTCGAGCTCAACAACCTGCGCGGGATCTCCGCGCTGGTAGGCTCACTGCGCACGGACTGATGGGACATTCAGCCCGTACGCAGCGAGTGGTTAGGAATCAACCCTTACCCCGGCGCGTCGACATGTAGCGCCAGATGATTGCAGCGGCAGCGAGGACCCCCACGACGATCAAAACGATGTCGGAGGTCGGGTCGTAGCGATGCCCCTGAACCACGATCTCGGGGTACTTCGTGGCCTGAACGACTATTTCTTGCATGTTTCCTCTCTTCGCCGGACCGAAGAATTTTGTCCGGCTCCCTTATGGGGACAAAGAATGGAACAAGCCCGGGACACTGGAAACAAAGGCGTTTCCGATTCGCGACGGCAATCACGCGCCGCTTCGGTTATGTCACCCGCCAGGACAAAACCTCGGAAAAAAGCGGGAAAAATGCCGAAAAGGTAGCGCTATCAATCTCGCATTGAACGCAGCGGACAATGTGATGTCCCTCGCGTTCCGTGTTGTCCTCTCACGGCGCCGCAATCACAAGCGGGGGCGGGCCTAGGACGCGCGTGCGCAGTGCGCAAGACCAGGTCTACGGCAGCGACTCGTCGTCCGCCATCCCGAGCTCCTTTAGCTTTCGGGTCAGCGTGTTACGGCCCCAACCCAGCACACGCGCGGCCTCCTGGCGATGTCCGTGCGTACGGTTGAGGGCAACGCGAATGAGCACGCGTTCGAATTCCGGCAGCGCCTGGTCGAGCCAGGCCACGGTGCCATCGTGCGGCTGCGCCTTCGCCCAGAGTGTCAGCGCCGCGGCCCAGTCGGTCTGCGCGGCCGGCGTGACGATGTGCATTTCCGAAGGCAGGTCTTCCAGGTGGATCTCACTACCCGGAGCCAGCGCCGTGAGCCGCCGGCACAGATTCACCAGCTCACGTACGTTGCCCGGCCAGCGATAGGCCTGCAAACGCTCGAGCGTGATGGGCGCCAGCGATTTGGTTTCGGTGCCGAGCTCCGCGGATGCCTGACGCAGGTAGTGCGCCAGCAGGTCGGGCACGTCCTCGGTGCGCGAGCGCAGCGGCGGCAGCTCGATGCGAATCACGTTGAGACGGTGATAGAGATCTTCTCGGAAGATGCCGCGCTCGACGCGCTCCTCGAGATTCTGGTGGGTTGCGGCGATCACGCGTACGTCCACCTTGATGGGCGTCTGGCCGCCGACGCGATAGAACTCGCCTTCGGCGAGCACGCGCAACAGCCTGGTCTGCAACGGCGTGGACATGTCGCCGATTTCATCGAGGAACAACGTGCCCATGTTGGCCTGTTCGAAGCGTCCGCGGCGCTGCGTGTCGGCTCCCGTGAACGAGCCCTTCTCGTGGCCGAACAACTCGGACTCGAGGAGCTCGGCCGGAATCGCCGAGGTGTTCAACGCCACGAAAGGTTTCGCCTGGCGCGGGCTGTGCTCGTGCAACGCGCGCGCGACCAGTTCCTTGCCGGTGCCGGATTCACCGGTGATGAGCACCGCGACACTGGAGCGGGATAGCCGTCCGATGGCGCGAAACACCTGCTGCATCGCCGGCGCCTTGCCCAACAGCTCCGGGATTTCCGGCGTCTGCGTCGGGACCTCGTCGCTCTTGCGCGCGGTCTGGCCGGCGCGACGTACCAGTTCCACGGCCTGGTCGATGTCGAAAGGCTTGGGAAGATATTCGAATGCTCCGCCCTCATAGGCGGAGACGGCGCTCGGCAGATCCGAGTGCGCGGTCATGACGATCACCGGAAGCGTCGGGTGGGCGACGCGAACTTCGCGCAACAGGTCGATGCCGGAGCTGCCCGGCATGCGAATGTCCGTGAGCAGCACATCGGGCGCGTCGGCGCGCAGTGCCGCGAGCGCGGGCTCGGCGGAATCGAAGGCGCGCGGCACCATGCCGCTGGCGCGCAGGGCGCGCTCGAGAACCCAGCGAATGGAGGCGTCATCTTCCACGAGCCATACCCGCAGTGCGGGCTGGGCGGCGATGGGCGGTGTGGTGTGCATATACGTGGGATCGACGCTCATGCGTTCTCCGGTAGGGGCAGCAGGATGGTGAACACCGTGCGCCCTGGCTTGCTTTCAAATTCAATGAGGCCGCCGTGACGCGTCACGAGGTCCTGCGAAACCGCGAGGCCCAATCCCGTGCCGTTGGCGCGGCCGGTGACCAGCGGGAAAAAAATGGTGTCGGCGATCTCGGCCGGCACGCCAGGTCCGTTGTCCTCGACCTGCAGGCTGGCGGCGAGCTTATGGCGCGCGGCCCCGATATTCACGTTCGCGGCAATGCGCGTACGGATGACGATGCGCCCACGTTCACCGATGGCGAGCAGCGCATTGCGCCCGACGTTGAGCAACGCCTGGATGATCTGATTCGCGTCGACCTGCGCGCTCGGCAAGCTCGGGTCGTAGTCGCGCTCCACCAGTACGCCGCCGCGCGCTTCGCTGCGCAGCAGCCGATAGACGTGTTCGCATAACTCGTGAACATTGATCAGGGCTTTCTGCGGCGCGCGCGCCGGTCCGATCATCGAATCGACCAGCGCGGTCAGCCGATCCGCTTCGCTGATGATGATGCCGGTGTACTCGCGCAGGTGTTCGTGCAGCTCGCGCTCGAGCAACTGCGCGGCACCACGCAGGCCGCCGAGCGGATTCTTGATCTCATGCGCCAGCTGGCGAACCATCTGCCGGCTGCTGTCGAGGCGGGAGATCAGCTCATTTTCACGCGTGATGCGCTGCCGCTGCGTGGCATCGGCGATTTCCAGCAGCAGGTACTTGCGATCGAACTCGCTGTCGAGCGGCGTCATGGTGACGTCGATGACTCGATGTTCGCGTCCGAGCGGCCCGGCCTGCACCGACAGCTCGCGTTCGGAGAGGGTTTCGCCGGTTTCGACCGCGCGGCGCATCAGCACGCCGAGTGAATCGGCTGCCAGCACGAGCGCGAGAAAAGGTTTGCCGCGCGCCTGGTTGACGCTCGCGGCGAGCAGATCCTGCGCGGCGACGTTGGCGTACACCACGCACAGATCCGAATCGAGCATCACGATGCCGGTGGTGAGCGCGCCGATGAGATCGGCGGGTTCGAAATGCGCGATCGCCGACGGGAGGAAGTGTTCAACCGCCATACAGGCCCCCGGCCGTGTATGCGGTAGTTAGAGCGGCTAGCGGCGCGCCGGCGAGTTGAGAGACGGTCGCATCACGTGGAATGCGCTGTTGACCGTGCAGACCACCTGGCCGGCCTGATTTTTCACGGTTGCGACCACGGCATGAGTGCCGCGGAACACGGGTGTCAGGCTGTAGGACGAAGTGCCCGGCGGGCCCACCGCCTGACCGTCGACTGTCAGGGTCACCGAGTCCAAGGGGCGCAGGGGCGGGGTAGTGGACACAGAGATGGTCACTTCCTCGGGATTCGTGAACGTGGAATCGTTCGCCGGCGTCACCGTGCAACTGCCGTACTTGAAATTGTCCACCTGCTGCAGCAACTGCTGCTCGCGCGGAAGACGTGAATCCACATTCGATGCCGGCGGCGCGGAATAGCTCTGCGCCGGCTGGATGTCGATGGGCTGACCGCCAGGAATCGGTCGGTCCGAATAAGTCTTGGTTCCGTCCTTCTCGACGCGCACATAGGTAGTGGCCACGGCGGCCGACGCCACGCACAGCATGCCGATCAATATGCCGAGAGAAGAACGTTTCATGGGGCCAGAGCATAAACCCTGAGGCTGAACTGGGCCAAAACGCAGCCCACAGAAACGGACGGCGGCGCACTTCGGGCGCCGCCATCCATGCAAATGACGCGAAACGGGAGGCAGTTGAGCTGGCGGGCGGGATCTTCGGGTTTTTACCCGCGCTTGCTACCCCCGAGGCTTGCCTCCGCCTCACGCGACGCCTCAGCAGCTGTAGTACATGTCGAGCTCGACCGGATGAGTACACATGCGGAAGCGCGTGACTTCCTGTGTCTTCAAACCGATGTACGCATCGATCACGTCGTTGGTGAACACGCCACCCCGGGTCAGGAACTCGCGATCCTTGTCGAGATGCTCTAGCGCCATGTCGAGCGAATGGCACACCGTCGGGATGTGCTTCGCTTCTTCGGGCTCGAGGTCGTACAGATCCTTGTCGGCCGGATCGCCGGGATGAATCTTGTTCTGAATGCCGTCGAGGCCGGCCATCATCATGGCCGCGAACGCGAAGTATGGATTGGCAGCCGAATCCGGGAAGCGAACTTCGATGCGGCGCGCCTTCGGGTTCGATACCCACGGAATGCGAATGGAAGCGGAGCGATTGCGCGCCGAGTAGGCGAGCATCACGGGCGCTTCGAAACCGGGGACCAGGCGCTTGTAGCTGTTCGTGCCTGGATTCGTGAACGCGTTGATGGCCTTGGCATGCTTGATGATGCCGCCGATGTAGTACAGCGCTGTGTCCGAGAGGCCGCCGTATTTATCACCCGCGAACAGCGCCACGCCGGCTTTTTGCAGCGATTGGTGCACGTGCATGCCCGAGCCGTTGTCGCCGACCAGGGGTTTCGGCATGAACGTGGCCGTCTTGCCGTAGCTGTGCGCCACGTTGTGAATGGCGTACTTGAGGATCTGCACTTCATCGGCCTTCTTCACGAGGCCGCCGGGACCCACGCCAATTTCGCACTGGCCGCCGGTCGCCACTTCGTGATGATGCACTTCGACCACGAGACCCATTTCTTCGAGCGCGTCGCACATCGCTGAGCGGATGTCCTGGAACGCGTCGACGGGCGGGACCGGGAAGTAGCCGCCTTTGATGCCGGGGCGATGACCTTTGTTGCCTTCCGGATAAACAGTGTTGCTGTTCCATGCGCCTTGCCCCGAGTCGATCTCGTAGGAAGTGCCGTTCATGTTGCTGGTCCAGCGAACGCTATCGAAGATGAAGAATTCATTTTCGGGACCGAACAGCGCGCCATCGGCGATGCCGGTTGATTTCAGGTATGCCTCGGCGCGCCTGCCGAGCGAACGCGGATCGCGCTCGTAGCCCTGCATGGTGGCCGGCTCGATGACGTCGCAGCGAATGTTGACCGTGGTCTGCTCGAAGAAGGGATCGACGACCGCCGTGGTCGGATCGAGCGAGAGGATCATGTCCGACTCGTTGATGCCCTTCCAACCCGCAATCGATGATCCGTCGAACATCTTGCCGTCACGGAAGAGATCTTCGTCGACCAGTTTCGCCGGGATCGTTACGTGTTGTTCTTTTCCGCGTGTGTCGGTGAAGCGGAGGTCGGCGTACTTAACCTCCTTGTCCTTGATCAACTTGATTACATCTGCCGGTTTCATTTTTAGAGATCCTCTGCCTCTGGGAAGGGGTTTAAGCCTCGGTCTCAATGCATTCGCTGTGCCAGCCGTTGAATCCTTTCAGATCAATGGCTTAGCTACTATTGAGCAGGAGTCATGCACGTCTTTGGTGCGATCAAGATCGAGTTTGCTCTATCTTGAGTCAGAAATGTGCCCCTGCTTTGCATTGCGCACTTGCATGAAGCGAGAAAACGTATCCATATGCATGTTTTGTATGTATAGTACATATATGGACTTCTGGAGAGAATCATGAGTCTGACTGTCACCAACTCTGCTCGCAGCAACAGCGCGGCGAGGTCGAGTACCGGATCGGTGGGTGGTGCGGGCCTGCGAGCCTTCGTGAACATCGCCGAGGCGTGGGGGCTCAGCATTGCCGAGCAGCTCACGTTGTTAGGCATCGGTTCGCGCTCCACTTTCTTCAAGTGGCGGCGCGAACGCGAGCCAAGGCTGCCAGCCGACACCCTCGAACGCCTGTCCTACCTGCTCGGCATCTACAAGTCACTGCAAATCCTGCTGCCCGATATCAAGGCGGCCGACACCTGGATTCGTCAGCCCAACACCGCTGCGCCATTCGGCGGCCGATCCGCACTCGAGCGCATGTTGTCGGGCCAGGTCGCCGACCTGTATGTCGTGCGGCAGTACCTCGACGCCGAGCGCGGATAACGGCGAGACAGAGCGAGGGACCAAGGATGGTGGACATCAAATACACCGCGCGGGCGGTGAGGTTCTCGCCGTGCCACCGGATCGTCGCGAGCCGGCTGCCCACGATTCACCTGTTCGAGCGCGTCGCCGATCCGGGCGATTGGGAGGCGCTCTACAAACTCGAAGCCAAGACCAATCCGCGGCTCCGCAACGAAGCGGGCGATCTCTCGCTGGTGCCCGTGCCGGACCGGGTGAGCGGACCCAACGCCTCCATAGTGATGGCGCCCTTCACGCACCTTTCGCCGCCCGGCACGCGATTCACCGACGGGCACTTCGGCGCGTACTACGCGGCCGAGTCCGTCGACACCGCCATCGCCGAGACGCGCTTTCATCGCGAGAATTTTCTGCGCGCCACCAGCCAGCCGCCCATCGAGCTGGAGATGCGCTGCTACGTCGCCGACGTCGCCTGCGAACTGCATGACCTGCGCGGACGGCGCATGGAAATGCCGGACATCTACGATCCGGCGAGTTATGCGGCCTCGCAGAAGCTAGGGCGGAGCTTGCGGGACGCCGGTTCGAACGGCCTGGCCTTCGACAGCGTCCGGCGCAATGGCGGTGAATGCGTAGCGCTGTTCCGCCCGCGCCTCGTGCAGAACGTACGCCAGAGCGTGCATCTGCGCTACGCGTGGGACGGCAACGCCATCTCCGAGGTATACGAAATCCGCGTGGTCAATCTCTAGCGCGGGCAGCGGAGTTTTCAGTGGTTTTCGAGGGTCCCCGCTATACTGCGCGCCGGCCAAAACGCGACTGAAAAATGCCTTCGACACTTGCCGACATGCCGCTGGGCGACGCCCCGCGCACATTTCAAGACCTGATCTTCGCGCTGCAGAAATACTGGGCCGATCAGGGCTGCATGATCCTGCAGCCTTACGACATGGAAATGGGCGCCGGCACGTTTCACACCGCCACGTTTCTGCGTTCGATCGGCCCCGAGCCGTGGTCGGCGGCGTATGTACAGCCATCGCGCCGGCCGACGGATGGTCGCTATGGAGACAATCCGTTTCGCCTGCAGCACTACTACCAGTTCCAGGTGGTCATCAAACCGTCGCCGTTGCCGATCCTCGATCTGTACCTCGGCAGCCTGCGCGCGCTCGGCTTCGACACGCTGGTGCACGACGTGCGCTTCGTCGAAGACAACTGGGAGTCGCCGACGCTCGGTGCGTGGGGTCTCGGGTGGGAGGTGTGGCTCAACGGAATGGAAGTCACCCAGTTCACCTATTTCCAGCAGGTCGGCGGCCTCGATTGCAAACCCGTGACCGGCGAGATCACTTACGGACTCGAGCGCCTCGCGATGTACCTGCAGGGCGTCGAAAGCATTTTCGACATCGTGTGGACCGACGGGCCGTTGGGCCGCGTCACTTACCGCGACGTGTTCCACCAGAATGAGGTCGAGCAGTCCGCGTACAACTTCGAACACGCCGACACGGCCGTGCTGCTGCGGCACTTCGACGACTACGAAGCGGCCTGCGGCAAGTTGCTGGAGGCGAAGCTCGCGTTGCCCGCCTACGAACAGGTCATGAAGGCCTCGCACACGTTCAACCTGCTGGATGCGCGCAAGGCGATCTCGGTCACCGAGCGCCAGCGCTACATCCTGCGCGTGCGCACGCTCGCTCGCGCCGTGGCCCAGGCGTACTACGAGAGCCGCGAGGCCCTGGGTTTCCCGATGCTCGCGAATGCCGCCGGCAAGACGGGCGCGTCATGAGCAGCGCCGCCGCGCGAGACTTTCTGGTCGAATTGGGCACCGAAGAGCTGCCACCGCTCGCGTTGCCCGAGCTCGAAAAGGCGTTTGCCACGGGAATCCGCTCCGGGCTCGCCGAAGCCGGCTTGCCGCACGGCGAGCTGCGTTCATTCGCAACACCGCGACGGCTCGCCGTGCTGGTACGCGATCTCGCGGCGATGCAGCCCGCCCAGACCATCAAGCTCAAGGGTCCGCCGGTGAGCGCCGCTTTCGACAAGGAAGGCAACCCCACCACTGCCGCCATCAAGTTCGCCGAGAAGTGCGGGACCGACCCGGCTGCGCTCACGCGCGTCACCGAGGGCAAAGGAGAATTCCTGTACTTCGCGGGCTCGAAGCCGGGTCTAACTACCGTGAGCCTGCTGCCGGGCATCGTGCAGCGTTCGCTCGATCAACTGCCGATCCCGAAGCGCATGCGCTGGGGATCGTCCAGCGCCGAATTCGTGCGCCCGGTGCACTGGCTGACCCTGCTGTTCGGCGCGGAAGTGGTTGCCGCGCGCATTCTCGACACCGACTCGCGCAACACCACGCGTGGCCATCGCTTCATGGCGCCGCAGGAATTCGCACTCGCGCAGCCCGCCGACTACGAGGCCACGTTGCGCGACCAGGGCAAGGTGATTCCCGACTTCGGCGAGCGCCGCGCGCGCATCGGCGCGCAGGTGGTCGCGGCCGCCGGATCGCTGTCCGGCGAAGCCCTGCTCAGCGATTCGCTGCTCGATGAAGTCACCGCCCTGGTCGAATGGCCGAGCGCCATCGCCGGATCCTTCGAACCGCGCTTTCTCGAGCTGCCGCGCGAGGTGCTGATCTCCACGCTGCAGCAGCATCAACGCTATTTCCCGCTGCAGGGCGCGGGCGGCAAACTGCTGCCGCACTTCATCACCGTGAGCAATATCGAGAGCCGCGATCCATCGAAGGTTCGGGCGGGCAATGAACGCGTGGTGCGCCCGCGCCTGTCGGACGCCGCGTTTTTCTGGAGCCAGGATCGCAAGGCGCCGCTCGCCGCGCGCCTGCCCGGACTCGACGCGGTCACGTTTCAGGCGAAGCTGGGCACGATCGGCGACAAGGTACGCCGGGTCGTGACGCTGGCCGGCGAGATCGCATTGCTCATCGACGCCAACCAGGCGCAGGCGCAGCGCGCCGCCACCCTGGCGAAGTGCGACCTGCTGTCGTCGATGGTGGGCGAGTTTCCCGAGCTGCAGGGAATCATGGGCCGATATTACGCGCAGGCCGACGGCGAACCGGCCGACGTCGCCATCGCGATCGACGAGCACTATCTACCGCGCGGTGCGGGCGGCGCACTGCCGTCCACGGGCGCCGGTGTCGCCGTGGCGCTCGCCGACAAGCTGGACACCCTGGCGGGCATCTTTTCCATCGGTCAGAAGCCGAGCGGCACCAAGGATCCATTCGGTCTGCGCCGCGCGGCCATCGGCGCGCTGCGCATCGTCGTCGAGAAGAAGATCGATCTCGACCTGCGCGCGCTGGTCGCGCGCGCCTGCGCATTGCAACCGGTGCAGAACGCCAACGCGGCCACCGAGCTCTGGGATTACATGGTCGAGCGTCTGCGCGCGTATTTCCTCGACAGCGGCAGCGCCGCGGGCGTCGCCGGCGTCACCACCGAGATGTTCGACGCGGTGCGCGCGAGCTCACCCGTGTCGCCGCTCGACTTCGCCGCGCGACTCATGGCGCTGGTGAAGTTTCTCGCGCTTCCGGAGTCCGCGAGCCTCACCGCCGCCAACAAGCGCATCTCCAACATTCTGAAGAAGGCCGATGTCGGCGCGTCGGGCACGGTTGACGTGACCGCGCTCGTGGAGCCCGCCGAAAAGGCGCTGCATGAAGCGCTGGCCGGCATCGTCGCCGAAGTCGAGCGCGCGGTCGGCAAGCGCGATTACAGCGGCGCGCTCGCGCGCCTGGGCCAGTTGCGTTCGGCGGTGGATGGATTCTTCGACGACGTCATGGTCAACGTCGAAGACCTGAATCTGCGCCGCAACCGGCTGGCGTTGCTCGCGCAGCTGCGCCATCACTTCACGCGCATCGCGGATCTGTCCTGCCTGCCCGGCTGATCGCGACACCCAGATGCAGCTGATCGGCTCCCTGCTCTTCAATGTCTTTCTGATCCTGTGGATGCTGGTGTTCGCAATCACGTACTGCGTGGTGACCCCCTTTCTGCCGTTCCGCGGCCGGTTCTGGATGGCCGGCGTGATGAGCCACGTGGTGTTCTTCGCGGCGCGCGTTTTGTGCGGAATCACGTACACGGTCGAAGGTCGCGAAAATCTCCCGCAAGGCAATCACGTCATCTTCATGAAGCACTCCTCCACGTGGGAGACCTTCGGGATCATGATCCTGTTCCCGCCACTGGTCTGGGTGATGAAGCGCGAGATCCTGTGGATCCCGTTCGTCGGCTGGGGCTGCCTGCTGGCGAGCTGCATCGCCATCGATCGCAAGGGCGGCGCGGCGGCGGTCAACCAGGTGCTGGCGCAGGGCAAGGAGCGCATGGCGCGCGGCGCATGGATCCTGGTGTTTCCGGAAGGCACGCGCATGACCGCCGGCGAGACGCGCCGCTACGGCTCGAGCGGAACTTTGTTAGCCGCGCAGGAAGGACGCAAGATCGTGCCGGTGGCGCACAACGCCGGCTACTTCTGGCCACGCCGTGGCGTTCTCAAGAAACGCGGCAACATTCGCGTGATCATCGGCCCACCGATCGAAGCCGCGGGCCGTGACGCGCGCGAAGTGAACAGCGAAGTACAGGCCTGGATTGAAAGCCACGTTGCGGTGCCGGACCCGGGAGCCAGCATCTGATGCTGTCACGCACCGAAAATCTCCCGGCCCATGTGCGCGGCGCTTTCGAGGCGGAGTCCGCGGACAACATCAACGTGGTCGCGGTCGTTCCGGTTTACAACCACCATCGCACCGTGGTCGGCGTGGCGGCTGCGCTCAAGGCAAACGGCCTTTCGCTGGTGTTGGTCGACGACGGCTCGCATGAAACCTGCCGGGTGGCACTCAAGCAGCTGGCGCGCGAGAGTGGCGCGACGCTGGTGCGCCTCGAGGTCAACGGCGGGAAAGGCGCCGCCGTGGTCGCCGGCCTGCGGGCGGCGCGCTCCGCGGGATTCACGCACGCGCTGCAAGTGGATGCCGACGGACAACATTCGCTGGTCGACGTGCCGCGGTTCATCGAGGCCGCGCGACTCGCGCCGCGGGCGGTCATCTGCGGGCGTCCGCTGTTCGATGCGTCGCTGCCGCGCGCGCGTTTGGTGGGCCGCCACATCAACCAGTTCTTCGTACGCCTGGAAACCCTGTCGCTGACAAAAATACGCGATGCGATGTGCGGCTTCCGGGTCTACCCGATCGGCTCGACGCTCGACATCGTCGACGGTGTCGGCAAGCGCATGGATTTCGACGTCGAGGTGCTCGTGAAGCTCGCGTGGCGCGGCCGCGCGCTGCGCTGGATCGACACGCGCGTTTGTTATCCCGCGGACGGAATCTCGCACTACCGCTTCCTGTTCGACAATGCTCTGCTCGTCAGGATGCACGCGCGCCTGCTGCTCGGGATGGTCTGGCGCGCACCGCGACTGATCTTGGCGCGCTTCACGGACAAGCCTTCATGACCGAGACCGTCCTGGTGACGGGCGCCAGCCGCGGCATCGGCCGCGCCATCGCCCTGCGCATGGCGCGGGACGGGTACGACGTCGTCGTGCACTTCCATCGGCAGGAAGACGCGGCGCAGGAAGTTGCGGCGGGCGTACGCGCGCTCGGACGCGAGGCGCGCTGCCTTTCCTTCGATGCCAACGGACGCGAGGCCTGCGCCGGCGCGCTCGCCGCCGACATCGATGCGCATGGCGCCTATTACGGCGTGGTCTGCAACGCCGGCATCGTCAGTGACGCAGCCTTCCCGGCGATGACCGGCGAGCAGTGGGACCGCGTCATCGGCACCAATCTCGATGCGTTCTACAACGTCCTGCATCCCGTCGTCATGCCGATGATCCGGCGACGTTCTCCGGGGCGGATCGTGACGCTGGCCTCGGCCGCCGGCCTCGTCGGCAACCGCGGACAGACTAACTACAGCGCCTCCAAGGGCGGCGTGATCGCCGCCACCAAGGCGTTGTCGGTGGAGCTCGCCAGCCGCGGCATCACGGTCAACTGTGTCGCGCCCGGCCTGATCGACACCGACATGTTGAAGGGCGATCTGCCGCTCGAGAAAATACTCGAGGCCGTGCCCATGCAACGGCTGGGTTCGCCGGACGACGTCGCGGGCGTGGTGAGCTTCCTGATGTCGGCCGATGCCGCCTACGTCACGCGCCAGGTGATCAGCGTGAACGGTGGGCTGTGTTGAACGTCACCAGCTCCGCCGCGGAGCCACTGCTGTGGCGCGGCAGCGCGCCCGCAACACGCGGCGAGTTACATGCCGTGTCCGCCGGAATCGCCGCGCGTCTTCCCGCCCGCCGATACCTGGTGAACTTGTGCGAGTCGCGCGAGGCGTTCCTGGTCGCGTTCATGGCCTCGCTGCTCGCCAACCAGATCCAGCTCATGCCTGGTGCGAAAACGCCGGCGGCGCTGGATGATCTCGCGGCGCGTTATCCCGATAGCCACCGGATGACGGATGCGGAGGTGGCGCGGTTACGCGCCGGGCTCATGGCATCTTCCACGCTCACGGCAGGGTCGATCGCGGCCACGGCGGAAACACGGCACATCTTCACCGGCTTCACGTCCGGAAGTACCGGCGAATTGCAGGCCCACGACAAGTACTGGCGTGGCCTCGAGGCCAGTTTCACGATGAACTCGGCTGCCATTCGCGCCGCGATCGGCATCGCGCCGCAAGCGTCGGCAAACATTGTCGGCACCGTTCCGTCGCATCACATGTATGGGATCGAATTGACGGTGCTGCTGCCGTGGTTCGCCGGCATGAGTGTCCACGCGGAGCGGCCGTTGTTCCCGGCCGACGTCGCGGCCGCGCTGGCCGAGCTCCCGCATCCCCGCGTTCTGGTCAGTACACCGCTGCACCTGCGGGCGCTCGCCGAATCGGCGGTGAGATTTCCGCAGATTGCGCTGGTGGTGAGTGCCACGGCGCCGCTCGATGCCGAGTTGGCGCGGCGCGTGGAAAACCGGCTCGGGTGCCCGCTGCTGGAAATATTCGGATCCACCGAGACCTGCGCGATTGCCACCCGCCAGACCTCGCGTACGGCCGAGTGGACGATGTATGGCGGCGTGACCATCGAGGCGGCGCCCGACCACACGCGCGTCAACGCCGCGTGGTTCCCGGGAGAGCAGATCCTCAACGACGTGCTCGAGCCGCGTGCCGCGGGCACCTTCGTGCTGCGTGGACGCAATTCGGACGTGGTGGAGGTCGGCGGTAAACGCGCTTCGCTCGCCGATATCACGCGGCGAATCTGCTCGGTGCCGGGCGTGGAAGACGCGGTGGCGTTTCAACCGGAGACGTCGGCGGGATCCGCCAATCGCGTCGCCGCGCTCATCGTGAGTCGTGGGGCGACCGCACGCCAGATCGTCGAAGTGCTGGCCGCGGGGCTCGACGCGGTGTTCCTGCCGCGTCCGCTGCTGCTCGTGGACCGCATACCACGCGATGCACTCGGCAAGATCCCACGAGCGAGATTGCTCGAGCTGGCCCGCTCAGTCGGCCGAGTGCAGGCAGTCGAGCTCGACCAGGAGATCCGACCGGCAGATGTCACCTGACAACACCACGAACGGCGTATCGGCGGGCAGACGCGCGCGCAGCTCGTGTTCCACGAATGGCAGCACGTCGCGCTCACGTAGATAGGCCTTGATCAGCGTGCCGCGGCCGAAGCGCGGCGGCAACGTCGGATCGAGGGAGTGCGCCCGCAACAGCAGGCTGTCGAGGTTGCTGAAGATCTCCGCCAGCTGGCGCTGCGCGTCGCCCTCGTGGCGCGAAGCATGGCCGACGATGCTCGCCGTGCCGGAGATCATGAGCAGCCCGGGCGCAACCTGCATCGCGCGCGAAAACGTGGGTTTTGCCGGTCCGTACTGCCGCGGGTAGTGATAGGCGGCGACCTGGCGCGGATTTTCAACCGCGATACCGGGTACGCGCCCCGCCAGCCAGTACACCTGCAGCACGCGCACACCGTCGCGCCGGCCGATCGCGGTCGCCGCCGGAAATCCGCCCTTGCGCGATCCGCCCTCGCCATCGATGCGGCCGACGCAGAACTCCCGATAACGTTCGGCGTCGCCCTCGCCTTCGTTGATGGCGTCCAGATAGTTCCACACCCGCAGCATGTGGCCGAAGGAGGATCTGGCCTGGAACGCCGTGATCATCCGGTAGGCGTAGGCGGTGGCGGCGCGAAGGCCGCCGTGCGCGCGTTCATCGATTTCGATGGCCGCCGCGAGGTGGTGGTCGTCGGCGGCGAAGCGGATCTCGCCGTCGAAGCCGCTGTTGACCACGCCATTGGCGTACCAGACCTCGGTGACATCCGCGCCGGACAGCGCTTCGAGGCGCACGCGCGCGCAGCGTGAAGCCGTCGGCGTCTGCGCAAAGCCGAATTCCACGGCGAACAACACGTCGGCCGGCAAGGCGGCGCCGGTTTCGAGCCGCCGATATTCGATGCGCGGCGCAAAAGGGTTCAGTTGGGAGACGGCGTTTTTCGACACTTCAATTCACCGCGGCGCGGCGCATCGCCCGTCGATGGCGCAGCGTGTCGCGCCACATCGCTGCCGAGACCACGTAATAGAGTAGTTTGAACACCCGGAGGCGCCGCAGCGTGGCGCGCGCCTGGAACACCCGGCCGGCGAGCATGGACACCATCGCTTCCTCCATGCGCAGGCCGTTGCGTGGATTCGCGAACAGCCAGGCGAGCGCTGGTGTCGTGAACCGCACGATGAACCAGCTGAACTCGCGCAGGCCGCGACGCATCTCGCGCTGGTAGGCACGCTGCAGCGGCGCGGCGCGTTCGCCGTCGAGTACGCGGCTGATCAGCTCGGCCGCGCGACCCGCGCCATGCATCGCGAGATAGACGCCGGTCGAGAACACCGGGTCGAGAAACGCCCCCGCGTCGCCCACCATGATCCACCGGGGTCCGCTCAATTCGCGGCAGTCGTAAGAGTAGTTGCCGGTGGCCTCGAGATGACCCTGGAGGCGGGCGCCCATCATGCGCGCCTTGAGTCCCGGCACGGAATGAAGGATGTCCATGAAAAAAGATTCGAGATCCTCGCGGCGCTGCCGTAACTGCGAGGGCTGGCATACGGCTCCGATGCTGGTCACGTCGCCTGACAGCGGAATGACCCAGATCCAGCCGAGCGGAAAGCGATAGATGCTGATGTTGCCGGCGTGCGGATCGGCGCGCCGTACGACGCCGGTGAAATGCGCGAACACCGCGGCGCTTCGGTGTCGGGGGTGGCGCCTCTTCAGTCCCAGTTGCGCGCCGAGCACGGTGCTGCGGCCGGATGCATCCACGACATAACGCGTGCGGACATCGCGGGCATTCCCCGCGGCATCGCGCACGCCGACGATTGCCGCCTGCTCGTTGAACTCGACGCCGGCGACCGTGCTCTCCTCGAACGTGGTGACACCGGCCTGCTGTGCGTTCCGGAACAGGATTTCGTCGAATTCGGCGCGTTTGACCTGGAACGAGTAGGCCGGCTGAGGCTCGAGAGATCGGGAGAAATCGAAAGCGTTGAAGCCGCGCTCGTTCTCGGCCGGGAAATCCGCGGCCAGCTTGCGTACGCCGATACGCTCGACTGCCGCATGCACGCCGAGCTTCTGCAGAATGGGAATATTCATCGGCAGCAGCGATTCGCCGATGTGAAAGCGAGGATGGCGATCCTTTTCGAACAGCAAGACCGAACGCCCGCGCCGCGCGAGCTCGGTCGCCACGGTCGTTCCGGCAGGACCGCCACCGATCACGACGACGTCGCAGTCGAAGCGGCCCGTTGTGGCGTTGTCTATTGCGGTCATCGGGAAGTGGCGCCCCTCGGCGTGGATATAATAGCCGCCTTCCTTCCGCCACATTCGACAACCGTGCAGACAACCACCGAGCAGGAAATCGCCGCAATGATCGTGACGGCGCTCAACCTCGAGAGCGTGAATGCGGATGAAATCGATCCGGCCGCGCCGTTGTTCGGAGCCGGGCTCGGCCTCGACTCGATCGATGCGCTCGAGCTCGCGCTGGAAATCTCCAAGCGATATGGCTTCCAGCTGCGTTCCGACGACGAGGACAACCGGCGCATCTTCGCCTCGCTCGGCGCGCTTTCGGCGCACGTCGACAAGAATCGCGTGCGCTGACGCGTAGCAGAGGTGGAGCGCTTTCAAGTCACCGCTTGCACCGCCACCTGCGCAGCGGGGACCGGAACAGCCGAACTACTCGGGGCGATGCGCGAAGCGCGCTCGGGCCTGCGCCCGAATGACTTTACCCACACTCCGTTGTCCACCTGGGTGGGCCGCGTACCGGGAGTCGAAGCGACGCCGCTGCCGGCGCAATTCTCCGACTACGAATGCCGCAACAACCGGCTCGCGTGGCTCGGAATCCAGCAGGACGGATTTGCGGACGCAGTGTCGTCGGCGCTGCGCCGCCACGGCGACGATCGCGTCGCGCTCGTTCTCGGCACGTCGACGTCGAGCATCGGCGCGACCGAAGAGGCGTATTCGCGCCTGACATCCGACGGGCAATTTCCGCCGGACCTGCGCCGGCCGGCCATACACGTTCCGCATTCAACCGCGCAGTTCCTGGAGCACGCGCTCGGGTTACGCAGCGTCGCCATCACCGTGGCGACGGCGTGCTCGTCGAGCGCGAAAGCTTTCGCGCAGGCCGCGCGCCTGCTCGAGCATGGCGTCGCGGATGCCGTCGTGGTGGGCGGCGTCGATTCGCTGTGTGGCAGCGTACTGTACGGTTTCAATTCGCTGGAGCTGGTGTCGCGCGATCCCTGCCGTCCTTTCGACGCGCAGCGCAATGGCATAAGCATCGGCGAAGCGGCGGCTTTCGCGCTACTCGAGCGCAACGGACCGGGGCCCGCGCTGCTCGGATACGGTGAGTCGAGCGACGCGCACCACATGTCGACACCGCATCCTTCGGGTCGAGGAGCCAGCCTCGCGATGCGGGCCGCGCTCGAGGCCGCGGGCGTGGACGCCGCGATGGTCGACTACGTGAACCTGCACGGCACTGCCAGCCTCAAGAACGATGAAGTCGAAGCGCAGGTCATCGCGCAACTTTTCCCGGCCCGCACTCACGCCAGCTCGACCAAGGGATGGACCGGACACACGCTCGGCGCCGCGGGTGCGCTCGAAGCAGTGATCGTCATGCTGACCCTCCGCTCGGGATTCATGCCCGGCAATCTGAATTCGCGCGCGCTCGATCCGGTGTGCGGTCCGCAGGTTCGCCTCGAGGGCGCCACCGGGCACCCCCGAATCGCGATGAGCAATTCGTTCGGCTTCGGCGGCAGCAATTGCTGCCTGCTGTTCGCGGACGCGGCATGAACCTGCGCAATGAACCCGCGCGGCTGTTCATCGACGGCATCGCGCTGTGGTCGCAGCAGCTTCCGGGCTGGGAGCGCGCGCGGCGGATCCTCTCCGGAATTGAACCCGCACCCCTCGAGCCCGCGCCACGCCCGACACCTGCGCTGCTGCCGCCTGCCGAACGACGCCGCGCCCCGGATACGGTGAGCGTCGCGATCGCCGCGGGCGTCGAGGCATGCGCCGCGGCTGGGCGCGAGGCGTCCTCGCTGCCCTCGGTTTTCACTTCGACGCACGGCGACCTGGCGATCACCGACTACATGTGCGCGATGCTCGCGAGCGATCCGGCCCTGCTGTCTCCCACCAAGTTCCACAACTCGGTTCACAACGCCGCCGCCGGCTACTGGAGCATCGCCACGGGTTCCACGCGCGCGTACACCGCGATCACCGCCGGCGCATATTCCTTCGGCGCGGGGCTGCTTGAGACCTGCGTGCAGGTAATCGCCGGCAAGGAGGCGGTGCTGCTGGTGGCCTACGACATCGACGCGCGCGGACCGCTTTCATCCATGGTTTCGAGCCGGCACACGTTGTCGGCGGG
This sequence comes from Steroidobacteraceae bacterium, assembly GCA_035995425.1. GTDB lineage: Bacteria > Pseudomonadota > Gammaproteobacteria > Steroidobacterales > Steroidobacteraceae > CADEED01. The sequence continues at coordinate 23,506 of DASYKM010000054.1, read as the reverse complement.
CTTCGTGATCGCGCCCGGGCGCAGTCCGCATACGGTGGCCGAGTTCGATCTTCGCCTGGATGCCGCCACCAACGTGACTGAAAGCCGGGCGCGGCCGGACAACGCCGCGCTGGTGGCCGGGAACGCCATCGAGTCCTGCCTGCCTTTCATGGAGGCACTCGCAGTCGCCGGCACGCGCGAGCTCGTCTCGTTTGCCTCGCCCGCCTTGGCAGTGTGCCTGCGGCTGCGCGTGCAATGAGCCGCCCGACTAACTAATCGGCAGGTCGTGGGCCATGGCGGCCACGCGGCCACTGGCGATGAGCACGCCCTCGTGCAGCGCTTCGAACGAGTACTGCCAGCTCGTCGCCGTCGCCAGCAAGACCCGGGCGACGATCTCGAGCTCGCCCGGCAAATCGTCGATGAAGTCGCGCGTGGCGATGAAATCGCGCACCGAGACCAGCAGCGCGCTTTGCGGTTCCAGGCCGGCATCAAGCCTGCGCAGCGCGCCGTGCAGGGCCATCGCCTGCGCGCCGTATTCGATGAGAACGACGCCTGCGAGCCGACCGCCACGCCGCAGTGGGTTGGTCTCGGCACGATGCGTGGAGGTACGCGCGACGATCGTGGTTTCGTCCCGGCTCGCCACGCGCTCGAGCATGCGCGCGTGGCCACGATGCGGCAGCAGCTCGTCGGTCACGGGAGTCGTGCGCGTCGCTCGCGCGCGAGCAGCAGCGCGAACAGGAAGTTGCCCATGACGCCGAGCGATACGGTGACGCCAATCGCCTGCAATACCGGAGCCGTCGAGAACGCCAGCAGCGCGAACACCAGCAACGTGGAGAGGGAGCACACCAGCAGGGCGTGCAGCGTGCGTCGCTGCTCGTCCGCGTCGGCGGCCGCGTGCTCGAAGAACAACGCGTAGTCGAGGCCGAGCCCCGCCGCGAGCACCAGCGAAATGAGGTGAAACAGATTGAGTGAGATGCCGCTGGCGCGCAGCACCGCGACGATGACCAGCGTGGTGAGCGCCATGGGCATGAGCACGCGCGCGACGCGCGACACTCGTCGCAACGCGAGCCAGATGACGGCGACGAGAAGCAATGCGGCGAATTCCAGGCAACGCAGGATATGCGCCCGTTGCGCCGCGATCAGCTCTTCGGAGGCGGCTTTCAGATCGAGAAACGTGGCGCCGGGAATCGCGCGCAGGCCCTGCTCGAGCGCCGCCGCGTCGTGCACGTCGTAGAAACTCACGATGCCATGCCAACGCCCGTCGCGGGCGAACAGCGCACTGGAGACCCGCAACGCGAGTGGCGTGGCGGCAAGATCCGCGAGCGCCAGCGGTGGCAGCTCGCGCGCGCGCGCGACGTCCGCGGCGAACGGCGCGAACAGCGCCGCGTCGAATGGCTGCCCCACGCTCGCGGCCGTCAACATGCCGCGAAGGTTGCCGGCATCGGGGAGAGCCGCTCGCCGCCGGAGTTGCCGGGCATTGCTGGGTAGATAGCGTGCCGGATGATCGTAGGAGCCGATCGCGCCGCGCTGGACCGCACCGGCAAGCTTGGCGTCCAGGGTTTCGAGATGCTCGAGCACGTCCTGCTCGTCACGCCCGGTCACCACCAGCAGGTAGCGCAGATCGGGCGTCGCCAGTTCGTGGCGCAACACGGCGTCCTTGCGCAAGAGTTCCAATGGCACCGGGGTGAGGCGCGACAGGTCGTTCTGCCAGAAGGGCTGCGAGCTCATGAACAGCACGGCTGCGCACGCGGCCGGAATGATGGCCAGCAGCGCGAACGGTCGCGGCAACCGGTCGATGCGCACGTTCAGCCGGTCGAGCCACGCGGATTGGGCGCTGTCCCTCGTCACCGAGCCGATGACCTCGGGCAGCAGGTATCGAGTAGTTAGTGCGGCGACGGCGAGGCCGGTCACGGTGAGGCAGGCGAGCTGCGCGAGACCGGTGACGCCCGAAACGAGAAAAGCCAGGTAGGCGATGCAAGTACTCGCGACCCCGGTGCGTAACGGCGGCCAGACCCCGCGCGCGGTTTCGGCGGGGTGCTGATGCACGCGCAAGTGGCTGAAGAGATGCATCGGGTAGTCCTGCGCCACGCCAATCAGCGTGAAGCCGAAAGCGAGCGTGATGCCGTGAACGCTCTCGAACATCACCCCGACCGCCGCGAGCCCGGCGAGCGCGGCGGACAGCAAAGGCAGCGCTCCGAGCAGCGCGAAACGGATCTGCCGGTACGCGAGCCACATGAGCAGCAGCAGCGCCACGGTCGCGGCCGAGCCGAACAGCGTGGCCTCGCGCTGCGTACGATTCTTGATGAGCGAAGAGAAATATCCAGAGCCGCTCACGGTGAGCTGTGCGGAAGCGGCACCGCGGGCACGCGCGAATTCCGACTGCAATCGTTCGAGCGCCCGAGTCTGGCCGTCAGGGTCGAAGGCAGCCGCGCGTGTTTCCACCACGAGCAGCGCCTCGGCCCCGTCCGCGGAGAACCACACATCGTCGATGCGCCGCGGTTCCTTGCGCGGCTGCCACTGCGACATCAAGTGCAGGGTTTCGAGCGTCGGATCCCGCGGCAGCCATTCCTCGAGCATGCCCGCGAGCGGCGAGCTCATGTCCTGCGCGCGCTCCGTGAGCGCGCTTGCGAGCTCGGCCTCATCGAGCGGTTGTTGATCGAACGAGTCGGTGATCAGGTACCGGTACGGCAGCAGGCGTTCTGCGATGGCCAGGCCGGCCTGCTCACCGTTGGCCGCCCATTCGAACTCACGCGCAGTGCCGAGCGCGGCCACCAGGGCCTTGGAGATGCGCGCCAGCTCGTGCGGATCCGAACCCTTGATCGCCAGCAATTCCAGGCGCGACGCCGGACTTTCACCGATGCTGCCCACCAGCAGGCGCTGCGCCTCGGTGTGCGGCGTGGGCATGAAGAGGCGCAGGTCGGCGGAGATCGAAAGCCGGCTCTGTACCGCGACGAAGCCGACCCCGAGCACGAGGCACCACGCCAGCAACAACAACCAGCTGCGCCGGCTCATCGCTCGCGGCCGGTTTTCTCCGGCGTCTCGCCGCGGCACAGACTCTCGAGCGCGGGGCGCGCGGAGATTCGCTCATCGGGCGGCACCTCGAGAAATGTGAGGGTGACATCGCCGTCCGGCTCCACCACTTCGAGGCAATGCGGACGATCGGCCGAGCCGTGCACCTCGATGCGCGCAAGATATCTTGCGAGCCGTGTGTCGAGCGGCCGCAGCGTCAGCGCCCAGCCAGTCGGTTGTTCCGCGAGCGCGACATTGAAGTCCTGAGAGAGCTGGCTGACGTGCCCGTCGAGCATGGCGCGAAAGCTGCCTAACAAAACGCGCAGTTGCGGAATACGCTGCAGCGAGACCCGCCGCTCTGGTCGCTCGCCGCGACGGATTCGCACCTCGTCACCGACCACTTCAGCCTGTTCGCGAAACGGCGAGGTGACCGTGCGCACGAGGGCTTCATCGGCACGGTATTCCAGCGTGCCGCTGGAACGCACCGCGGACCGCAGCACATGTGAGAAGCGGTAGTCGACGAACGCAGTGACGACCGGCGGCTTGCGCACGAGCTTCGTTTCGAGCTCCTCGAGTCCCAGGCTATGGGCCGGGTTGCTGACTGTCAGCACGCCCAGGCAGACCATCCGAAGGAGGCGGAGCTTTCCAGTAGTCATAAAGGTTGAACCAATTGTACGGGGCGAGCCGGGCGTAATGCGCGAGCCGATCGGCGAAGTGCTGCACGACCGCGCTCAACGCGCCGGCGCGGTCACGCCGCTCACGCGGCAGATCGAAAGGACACTCTTCGAAATGAAGCTCGTACTTGCGCCCGCCGCGATATATCCCGAAGGCCAGGATGACCGGCACACGCAGAACCCCCGCGAACTGCCAGGGAGAGGCGGGAAACGCCGCCGGCGCACCAAGGAAGTTCGCCTCCACCGAAGGATTTCCGGGTCGCAGCCGGTCGGCCAGTGTCGAGACGATGGCGTTTCCAGCGAGCGCATCCTGCATTTCGAGGACGAGCTCGGGCCCCGGCCGGCGTGCATCGAGGATGGTCTCCGCGAGTCGCGGGTTGAGCGCGTTGAGCAAGCCGGACAGTCCGGCGTTCTGGCCCAGGTCGAGCAGGATTCTGACTTTCAGCTCTGGTCTGCGCAGGCTCAGCACGCGCAGCGCATCGAAGCTTCCCAGATGCGCGCTCAACAGCAACGCCCCCCGGCCCGCGGCGAGTGCCGCATCGAACTGCGCCAGTCCCGTGGTGGCGACTTCGAAACGCTTGAACGACTCGGCCATGAGATACACGCGATCCAGCGTGACCTGCGAGAAACACAGGAAGTGCCGGTAGACGTCGAGCATCGATGGAGTGCGGCCGAGTACGCGCGCGAGATAGGCGCGCGAGGCGGCACGCTCCGGCGAGCGCCGAAGCATGAAGTACAGTGCCACCGGATAGATGACCAGCCGCGCAATCGGCCGGCCGAGCATGAACGGCAATTTTCGCAACAGGAATGATCCGGCCCGCCCACCCGCTTCCGGACGCGTCTGCCAGCTCTCGCGTCGTCTCGCCGCGTCAATCATCGAGTCTCTCTACGACTCCGGAGGCGAGCAGGATGTCAGCATGCCGTATCCGATAAACCCAGCGGCCACCCGAACCGTCGATGCTCAGCTCCGCAAGTCCGTCCGGCCGCAACGTCGCGAAGAACTTGCCCTCGACGATTCTCAGGCTGCGCGAACCGCACCCGAGCGCGAGAGCAAGCTCGCGCAGCATCCAATCGAGCAATACGACGCCGGGCACGATGGGCGAGCCTGGAAAATGTCCGGCGAAAACCGTATCGCCGGCCGGCACGCACAGCGTCGCGATGACACGATCAATCATCACGGCGCAGGCTCGCGCGCAACGAGGGCATTCGCAGGCGCGCGCGGCGCACGAGGTCCGCGGGGTTGCGGAATCGGTAACCGGGAAAGCGCAGAACCCGAACCACGAATTCCCCGGCGAACATCACGAGGATGAGTAGATAGGTCGCGGTGTTGCCCAGCCACACGAACGTGCCGCGGGAGATCGGCCACCAGGCATCGGCGCCCGCCAGCTCCAGCAAGCCGCCCGGAGACAGGTTCATCGCCAGCAGACCATTGGCAAGCGCGATCGCCAGCAGCAACAGCGTCCATACCCAATTCACACGCCGCGCGTAGCGCACCAGCGCGGGCTCGAGCGCATCGGGCGCATGCAGAGCGCGGGCGAAACGTTCCACCAGCGGAATCCTGCCGGGACGCAAGGTGTTGCCGAACAGCCAGGCCAGGCCGAGCGGCACGAGAATGGGCGGCAGCAACAACGGCAGTGGTGGCAACGAGCCTCGCGCCACGCAGATCACCGCGACGATGGCGAGCACGGCGAGCGCGATGCGACCACCCCGGCTCTTGACCGCTGCCAGCAGCAGCAGCGAGAGCAGCGCCATCGCAATCGCGGCGATCGAGCGCGAATCCCGCGTGAAGGCGAGGTGTGCCGCGAAGAGGTACGCCACGGTAAGGGCCAGCAACAGCCATTTTGAAGATGCACTCGACATCGGAAGGATGTTGCCCGGCCCGCGAATGCGTCAATCATTACACGAAAAAAAGGGGCCGAGTGTCAGCCCGGCCCCTTGATATGAGCTGCGAAGAGTCGCGCCTTATCTGCCGCCGAAGTCGTAGGTGAGCGACAGCGAATAGCGACGGCCGAGGAAATCGTAATTGCCGTTGAACGCGTCGCCACCGATCGGGAATGGCGGCTTGCCGTCCAGGATGTTGGTGACCGCGAGCCGCACCGTGGCACTGTCCGTCGGCTGATAAAAAACCGACAGGTTGTGGGTGTAGTCGCTGTTCACCTCGAGGACATCGCGACTCTCGACGCCGAACGTGCGGCCATACAGCTGCGCACCCACGTAGTTAGTCTGCCAGCGCGCGCCGAACGGCCCTCGCTCATAGATAAGGTTGAGCTGGACGGAATCAGTCGGACTGCCGAGCTGTTCCTCGGAGTTGGTCGTCACGATGCCGGTGGCCGAACGCAGCTCGTCGCGCAGCCGGTAGTAGCTCACGCCGACTTCGAAAGTACCGACCTTCTCGAACTCGTGCCGGTAGCGGCCTTCGAGCGTGACGCCGGCCATGGACTGGTAGGCGCCGTTGGCAAAGCCGGTCTGCACAAAGGTGATCTGGCCGGAGTTGGTCGGTCCCGCCGAAACGGGATTGCGCGTGAACCGGTTGCAATAGTCGTTCGGGTATTCGAAGTTGTCGAAGCAGGCCTGTGCCAGATCGGTGGCCGTCAGGTTGGTGATCGCATCGTCGATGCGGATATCCACCCAGTCCACGGCCAGCTCGAGGCCCGGCACCCAGCGCGGACGGGCCACGAAGCCAACCGTCCACGCATTGGCGGACTCGTTGGCGAGACCGGTGTCGCCTTGTGAGGTTCCCTGCACCGTTGCAGTGACGGCGTTCGACTGCCAGGTTCCATTCGTCGGCAAGCCGAATTCCTGGAAGAACTGCTGACAGTTCGCCTGGCGCGTTGCCGTGCGCGGATGGATGGCGCCGTAGTTGGATGTACTGCAGGGATCCGCGACCGTCGTGAAGAGCGGGGAGACCGGCGTGAATAGCTCGGTCAACGACGGCGCTCGCAGCGAGCGGGTGAGATTGCCGCGAAACTCCAGGTCCTCGAACGGCGCCCACTGAAGTCCGCCCGTCCATGCGCTGAACTTGCCATTCACCTCGTTGTCGACGCGACGACCCTTGCCGGTGATGGTGAGCTCGTTCACGAACGGAATTTCGTTCTTCTTGGAGATCAGCGGAATGATGAGCTCACCGAAGAATTCCTTGGTGGCGTACGAACCTTTCAGCGGTTGAATGGCCGCTGAGCGTCCGAGGCCCGCCTGCAGGTAGGCATCCGGAGCGAAATCGCCGCTCTCCTTGCGGCGCTCCACACCGACGTTGTATTCGATCGGGCCACCCCAGATGTCGAACAGCTGACTACCGATGTTGGCGTTGAACACTTCCTGCGTGAGCTCGAAGTCGGTTTTCTGGATGCTGGAGACGTAGGCGATGGCAGCCGCCGACGGGCGCCCCTCGCCGAAGATATCGAGCGGCACGCAGTTCGGATCGGCGACCGGTACATCGGTGCCGACCACCACGCGACCGCCAGGCAGTGCCGTGTAGCCGGGCGTCGGACTGCACGCGAGCTGACCGCCGACCGAGACGACATTCAGCGCATTGACGAATCGCTGCCGGTTGAGCTGCGTGCTGAAGAAGGTGGCCTTGTTGTTGCCATAGTTGAAGTACACCTCCCAGTTGTAGCGCCGATTGGCGGCTTCGAAGTCGCCACTGGCGCCGACCACGCCCTGGTAGAGATCGCTCTCCGAGCGCGCGTTGTTCTCGGCGAGATCACGGTGCGCACGCGATATGCGGAACGTCGTCTGGCCAAGCCCGGCCAGCGTGTCGCGCGCCTGTTGCGTGAGCCCCGGGTGATTCGCGGGCAGCGTGATCGCCGCGCTCGAGGCTCCGAAGATCGTCGCGTTGTAGGCCGTCTGGTCGACGATTTCCTCGGCGTCCGCCTTGTACGCGAATACATCCGCGAACAACTGGACGTTGTCCGTCACGTCGAAGTGCGTGCTGACCGTGGCGCTGGTGCGCTTGAGGTCGGAGACCAGCTGCAACGTTTCCACGAGATACAGGCCGTCACCGCCAGAAGCATCGGTGGTGCCGAAGTTCACGCCCGGGTTGTAGGGCACGAGGTTGCCGTCCGGAGAGAATTGCAGGCAGCTGCCTTGGACCGTGGTCGTGGCGCCGAAGCAGCGCAGACGGCCGTCCGCGAGAGTGTTGGTGCCCGTGGGCAGCGCGACGCCGCCGAAATTGAGCCCAAAGATGCGCCGGTTGCGAATCAGCACGGCGTTCGGAATGCCGTCAGCACTGTTCACGTTGAATGGAACACCTCCATTCACGCGGCCGTCTGTGCCGGGACGCCGGGCGGGCTGCGTGAGGGCGATGTCGTCGTCGGGGGTGAGCGTGCCGGTCCCGGTGCTCGGGTTGGTGGCGAATAGATAGGCGTCCGCGAAGCGGGAATTCTCCGTGGCCAGCAGCCCGTCGACACTGCTGTGCTGGATGGATGCGGTCACGTTGCCGCGATCGGCGGCGAAGTTCCAGCCGCCGACGAGCCCGATGCTGTCGCTCTGCAACCCACCGTCTTCGAGCTGGCCGTATTGCGCGAACGCCTGGATGCCCTCGAAATTCTTCTTCAGCTTGACGTTGACCACCCCGGCGATGGCGTCGGCGCCGTAGGTGGGCGCGCCGCCCACGGCGAGGTTGTCGATCGTGTCGACCAGAATGGTCGGGATGAAATTGAGATCGACCTGGCTGCCAGGAGCCGCTGGTCCGAAGATCGACGGCGCGTTCGACGACACGAAACGCCGGCCGTTGATCAGGGTCAGCGTTCGGTTGCTGCCGAGGCCGAAACGATTGACGAAGTTGAGGCCGGGACCGAACGTCGACTGGCCGCCTTCGGGAGTCACGCCGGTGCCGAAGCCCGGTGATTCATTGAGCGCGTCGGCGATGTTGGTGAGCCCGCGGCTCTGGATGTATTCGCCGGTGACCACCGAGGCGGGCTCGAGGGTGTCGTATCCGGCGCGAATGATGCGCGACCCGGTGACGACGACTTCCTGCAAAGCCTTGTCGTCTTCGTTCTTTTCCTGGGCAATCGACAGTGAGCTCACGGCCACCACGGAAAATCCGCAAAGCAAGGCCGTCGCACGGCTGACGCCGCGATTTCGATGAGAAGACATGGTCCCTCCTGCAAGAGAGTTGGCTGCAGGTATCACGGCGATCGCGCGCCGGAGGCGGCAGCTGTTTTGTTCGTTTCCCTGAACGCTGGCGTGTCGCACACGCACGCATCCTTGGCAGGAGCATAACAATCACGTGAAAAAAAGGAACCGATTGTGGGACGGGGTGGATCGCCCAGCGGCGACCAAAATAGCTAGATCGGGACAGCGCCGGTGATTGCCCCGCCGCGGCGCGGAAAACCGCCGATATCCAAGGAGTTGCCCCAGGTTGGGACTGTCGCCGAAATACGGACGGTTGCCGATGAAGCGCCGGACGAGGAACATGCCGGCGGTTTCCGTTCGATCGCTCGCAATAAAGCGCCCGTTGCCCGGGTCTGGATACCCGGTTGATCACGCAAATCTCAAGACAACAATCCGGAGAAGTCTCATGAATCTGAAGACCATCGCCATCGCTTCGGCTGTCGGCAGCTTGCTGGCGCTCGGCACCGTCACCGTTTCCGCTGAAGAAATGGCCAAGGAAAAATGCCTCGGCATCGCCGAAGCCGGCAAGAACGACTGCGGCACCGCCAAACATTCCTGCGCGGGCCAGGCGAAGACGGACAAGGCGCCTGACGACTGGAAGTACGTGCCCAAAGGTGAGTGCGAGAAGCTGGGCGGCAAAGTCCCCGAAAAGAAAGCGATGTAACGAGCGATGTCACGCCTCGAATCACGAGGTGTGCCGCCCGGGCCGATTCCGGCACGCGCCGGGATCGGCCTTCGGGCCGTTCATCACCAAGCGCTTCTCGACGAGCGTCCGGCGGTCGGCTGGATCGAGGCGCACACCGAAAACTATTTCCACGAGGGCGGTCCGGCCGCCCGTGCGCTCGAGCGCGCGCGGGCTAACTACCCGCTCAGCCTGCACGGCGTCGGCCTCGGCCTGGGGTCCGCCGACGGTATCGATCGCGAGCACCTGGCCCGCGTCAAGCGGGCGATCGCGCGGTTCGAGCCCGCGCTCGTATCCGAGCATGCCTGCTGGGGCCACGCCGGCGGCGAGTTCTTCAACGACCTGCTGCCGCTGCCGTACACCGAGGAAGCCGTACAGGTTCTCGCGCGCCAGGTAGGCATCGCCCAGGACTCCCTTGGAGTGCGGCTGCTCATCGAGAATGTGTCGGCCTACGTGACCTTCGAACATTCCACCCTGCGTGAATGGGAATTTCTCGCCGCCGTGGCGGCAACCAGCGGGTGCGGACTGCTGCTGGACGTCAACAATGTCTACGTGAGCTCGAAAAATCTCGGGCTCGATGCGCGCGCGTTCATCCTGGGCCTGCCGCTCGGCAGCGTCGGCGAAATACACCTGGCCGGGCACGCTCGCAATGGCTCGATCCTCATCGATGACCATGGATCGCGCGTCTGCGAAGAGGTCTGGCAGTTGTACGGCCAGGCGATCGCGCGTTTCGGCGCCCAACCCACGCTGATCGAATGGGACACCGACATTCCGGCGCTCGCGACGCTGGTCGCCGAGAGCGAGCGCGCGGACCAGATTCTTGGAGAGCTTCGTGGCCTCGCTGCGTGAGCTGCAAGGATCATTCGCCGCGGCACTGCGCGATCCTTCTGCGCCTTGTGCGGTGATGCCGCGCGACAACCTGGCGATCTATCGCAACAACTCTTCTTTCGCGTTCCGGAGCGCGCTCGAGGCCGGTTTCCCGGTGCTGCGCCGGCGCGTCGGCGACGAATATTTCCGGCAGCTCGCCGCGCAGTACCGGGAACGTCACCCATCACGCAGTGGCGACTTGCACTGGGTCGGTCGCGACTTCAGTGCATTCCTGCTCGAGCATCTGCACGGTGGTGACTATGGCTGGCTGGCGGATCTCGCCCGCCTCGAATGGTCGCGAGAGCAGGCGTCGGTGAGTCCGGTTCTGGTGTCAGTCGGCGCGGATGCGCTGCGCCGCTTCGCGCCGGAACAACTCGAACATCTCGTTTTCACGCTTCAACCCTCACTGCGATTGCACGCCTCCGACTTCCCCATTTTCACCGTCTGGGCCGCCAATCAGGTCGCTGATGCACCGCCGGTGGATCAATCACTGGCTGGGGAATGCGGTCTGGTCCGCATCCGGCTCGATGGCCCCGAAGTGCGCCCGCTGGCGCCCGATCTCTTCTCTTATCTATCGGCGCTCGCCGCCGGCGCCCCGCTCGGCGAAGCCATCGCCGCGTCCGGCCTCGACCAAGCCGGCCTCGTGAACGCGCTCGGCTTTGTCTTCAATGAAGCGCTGGTCTGCGCGGTGACGGTTCAAGGACGGAGGTTGGGGACATCGTCCTGATGTGACCCCAACCCCCGTTTTTCTGCCCCGTCCTTGGGGCATATCTGTACGGAGTCATTCGAAGCGATACGAGGCGCGAAGTCCGTAAGTACGCGGCGCGTCGAAAAACGCGCGGGCCACTCCGGGAAATCCAGGAACGCCGCCGGCGCCAGGTTGATTGCCGCGCAGGTCGACGTTGTTCTTCACCGCGACGTCCTCGATGTTCTGCACGAAGGCCTCGACGGCCCATGCCCTCGCTGTTTCGTAGCGCAGGCCCAGGTCGGTACGTGTATAGGCTCTCTGCCGGTCGGATGGACGATTGAAATCGGTAAGAAACATTTCGCTCTGGTACTTCGACTGTAGACGCGGCGCGAGCCGGCCTCCGTTAGGCAAGTGAAAATAATGTTCGTAGACCAGTGCGCTGCCGTATTCGGGCGCGAACGGAAGTTTGTTGCCGCGAAGGTTCATGACGGGTGTCAGCGGGTCGGTCGGCACGTAGTACTGAAAATCCACCGTCGGATAGTCGCGGTACTCGGAGCTGAGATATGTGAAAACCGCCTGCAGCACATCGTCCGGCGTTGGTTTCCACAGCCACTCGGTCTCGATGCCATAGATGCTGGCGCGCGTGGCGTTGCGCGTGACCAGCTGGTGCACCCCCGACGCATCGTTTTCGATGCGCGTGCGCAGGATGTCCGAGTAGTCGGAGAAGAACACCACCGTGTTCACCGCCATCGACCCATCTAACAACGTGGCCTTGAGCCCGAGCTCGTAGTTCACCACCTGCTCCGGATCGGCATAGGTGCCGCCGTCCTGGATGACGCCCGACTTGAAGCCGCTGTTGGTGAGCGCATAGCCCAGCAGGTTTTCGCCGAGGTCGTATTCGAAGCGCGCCATGTAGGTGACTTTCGACCAGTCTTTCTTGGCGTCGTTGTGCGTGGTGATGCGGCACGTTCCCGGCACCGGCACGGGCGAATCCGGATTCGGGGAGAACGGAATGTCACCGGTTGCGATGCCTTCAAGATTGAAGCCGCCGTTGCCGATGGTCGCGTAGGGCGTCGGACAGACGATATTGATGCCGTGCCGATCCTGTTTGGTGTCTTCGGTGTAGCGCGCGCCAACGCTCGCGCGTGCCGCGTCGGTCAGGTGCAGGGTGAGCTGCCCGAATCCGGCCCAGGCGGACAACGAGCGGTCTGGCTGCAGAAATGACTGCGAATAGCGCACGTCGCCCGCGTCTTCGGCGCCCGGCACCGGACCGCGATCGTCGCTCACGTCGATGTCGAAGCGAATCGAGTTCTCCTCACGGTAATAGAACGCGCCGAGAATCCAGTCGAGCTTCGCTGCCTCCAGAGGCTTCAACTGGAATTCGTGCTGCGTGGACACGAATTCCGAATCGTCGGTGCGGCGCTCTTCGTCGTAGGTCGGCTGCAGTGGCGGATTCGGCAGCGCGCGCAGCTCGGGATCCTGCGCCAGGCCCACGTCCTGGTCGCTGACGTTCCGGCGCGTCATGCGCGCCCAGCCAAATAGATAGGAGAGCTCCACGGCCGGCGACGGACGATAGTCGGTGCGCAGGTGAAACGTGTCGTTCTTCATGTCGAGCTCGCCCGGCGAGGTGATCAGCGCCGACCGTAACTTATGCCCCGGCGCAGGATTCAGGCTCACGGGTATGGTTCCCGCGCCGCGATCGGCGTAACGCTCGGCCGACGAGAACACGGTCCACGCATCGTTTGGCTCCCAGAGCCCGGAGAGCCGGAAAGCGAGCTTGTCGCTGTCGTCATAGCGCGGCGTGGAAGCCGTGACACTCGAGCCCGGCAGAAAGTCTATGTATCCCGCGCGCTGTTCGACGAAGGCGGCGCCGCGCAATGCGAAGGTGTCGGACAGCGGCACGTTCAGGTGAGCCTTGAGGCGCGTGAGGTCGTAGCTGCCGAGAGTCACGTCGAAGGCACCGAACACTTCGCCGAGCTCGGGTTTGGCCGTGACCACGTTGATGACGCCCGCATTCGCGTTGCGCCCGAACAAAGTGCCTTGCGGACCACGCAGCGCTTCGAGACGGTCGAGATCGTAGATGAGCATGGTCGCGCCCTGCGGGCGCGGTGAATAGAAACCGTCGACGTGAAACGCCACGGCGGCGTCGCCGAATTCCGTGCGATTGGTCGAGACGATGCCGCGCAGCGCGAGGTCGAACGCCGCTTGCGTGGAGCTGGTGCCGATCTGCAGGTTGGGTATCAGCGTGGTCACGCTCTTGAGATCGGTGATCTGCTGACGCTCGAGTACCCGCGAGGCGAGGGCCGTCACCGCAAGCGCGCTGCGCTGCAGAGCCTGCTCGCGCTTTTCCGCGGTGACGATGATTTCATCGAGCGCGGTCGTGCGCGTTGCGCCGGGCGCGGCCGCGAGTTTCGAGGCGGTGCGCGGCGCCTGGCCGGCAGCGATCGCCGTGTCGCGCGCCGGTGCCTGCGCGGCGGTCGTCGGGTCGTGCGATACGCCGAGATCGCGCACCACACTGATGGTCCGCTGGTTGATGGCCTCGAATGTGAGGCCGCTGCCGCTCAAAAGGCGCGTGAGCGCGTCGGCGACGCTCATGCGACCCGTGATTGCCTGCGTGCGGATGCCCTGCACCGCATCGTAATCGAACAGCAGCTGCAATCGAGCCTGCGCGCTGAACTCGGCGAGCGCGCTCGCCGCTTCCTGCGCGGGAATATTGAATTCGGGGTTGTCAGTCTGCGCGCGCGCCGTACCGATCAGCGTCATCGCAAGCAGTGTGAGAACCAAGCGCATCGAGACCCAACCCTCCGGAATTCACGCCATCGACCACGGCAACATCCAACGCCGCGGCATCGCGAATCAGGGCGGTCGAAGAACGATGGCGTCCGCGTCCTCGGGCACCACCCGCAGGTTGAAAGTGCTGGCGAGCGCGGCGGCGAAACTCTCAGGATCGGTGGCGGCGAAATTGCCGCCGACGCGCAACGACTCGAGCGATGCGTCGGCAAGCCTCAGCTGCCTGCGGTTGTAGCGATTGAACTCGACCACGGCTTCGCCCAATGACTCACCGCGGAACTGCAGGCGCCCGGATGTCCAGGCCAGGCGTCGCTCCAGCTGCTGCGGCTCCACGCGACTCACGGAGATGCGATCGGCCACCACCACCGCGGCCTCGCCGGCACCGAGCGGCGGCGCTCGGGGCACTCGCCCGGAATCGTTGGCGGAGACGATGGCGACTTTGCCTTCGGAGACCAGCACATCGACGCGCGCACTGTCGTGCAGGCGCACGGTGAATGCCGTGCCCACGGCGCGCACTGCCGCGCCCGCCGCCGACACCGTGAACGGGCGGCTGGTGTCGTGCGCCACCTGGAACCGTCCTTCACCGCGAATCAACCGCACTTCGCGCCGCGTGGCGCCGATGCGCACGCGCACTTCGCTATTGGTATTGAGATCGATCACGCTGCCGTCGTCGAGCACCGCGCGCGCGAAGCCGCCGACGCGAGTCTCGTAGTGCTGCCAGCTGAAATTCTGCTGGTACAGCCACAAGCCGCCGACGACCAGGGCCAGCCCCAGGCCGGCGGCGGCCGCGAGCGGCCAGGGCCGGCGAAGTTTGCGTTCTTTCAGCAGGTCCCGATTCACGCCGCGATCGAGAGGCCGCAGATCGCGCAGGCGCTCGACGCGCTGCCAATTGGCTTCGAGTCGTAGATAGGTGACGCGATGGCGGATATCCGCCTCGAGCCACGCGTTGAACTCTTCGCTTTGCCCAGGCGCCCCGGCTCCGGCATCGCGCGTCGCCAGCCAGCGGCTGGCTTCCTGCTCGATTCGGTCGGCCGCGCTCAAGAGGATTGCTCCTGGCGCCGGCGCGCGCGGTCGAACCACGGCGATCGACGCTCGGCCATGGGCGAATTCGCGAGCGCGGCACAGCAGAGGCGCATGCCCTTGGCGAGATGCTGTTCCACGGTGTTCTCGGAAATGCTGAGCTCGGCGGCGATTTCCTTTTGCGACAGGCCATACACCTTGCGCAGCGTGAACACCTGGCGGCATCGTGCCGGAAGCTTCGACACCGCCAGCGTCAGCAGCGCGAGTTCCTGGTGCGTATTGACGATCTCTTCGACCAGGCCGGTCTCGTCTAACAACTCCAGCGATTCGAGATCCGCCACCAGCTCGATCGCCACCACTTGCCGGTGCCGCAGCCAGGACAGCGCGACATTACGCGCCACTGTCAGCGCGAAGGCGCGGATCGAGCGGATTTCCTCGCGCCCCTTGGCGGCACCGGCCGCGAGCAGGTGCGCATAGGTTTCCTGCAGCAGTTCATCGACGTCGGCGAAGTTGTGCGCATAGCGATGCAGGCAAGCGCGCAGAACCCCCTCGAACGGGAGCGAAGCGACCAGGTAGCGGTCTTCGACGCGGCTCATGGCGGCTGATGGTACACATCCTTAGGGGGCAGGCGTCTATGGCGCGGCAAGAAACGGAAAAAGGGTCGGCGAGTGCATCCGGTCGTCTTCGGCAACTCCATCCGGCACGCCGGTGATGCGCCCAACCACGAGCAGTGAGCGAAACACGTCAACGGCGTCGTGGTTTGGTGTACGGCCGCCGCAATCGCGATTCGTCGCTCCCGCGTGATGCAATTCGGCGGCGAGATAATGCTTGCAGGTCTTCGCGGCGCTGTTCACCCACAGACGGTCGTCGGCCAGGAGCTTTGCGAGGTCAACATAACGTGTTTCGGGCGCTGCTCTTTGCACCGCCAGCCACTGGTTGCCGCACACGCCATCGAAGCCGTCGTAGATCGCGAGCGTTGTTGCGATGTGGGCCGCGAACGCCGGCCAGTCCGCGCGTGTCGCCTGGTTGTACTGCTGCTTGCGGCGATCGCTGGCTTCCTCGGTGTCGAATGTGCCCAGCAACGCGTTACCGGTGAGCGCGCGGCCCATCCGGTCGATGATCACGCCGGCGTCGAGCAGCGGATGGTTGGGCGGCGCCGCCCGCACGGAAGTCGTGGCCCAGACGCCTAACAAGGGCCCGCCACGGTCGAGCGCAGCGAGGTCCGCCGAAACCACCAGCGCCGCTGTCTTCCAGCCAGCCAGCAGATTCGCGCCGGCGTGGCCTTCCGTGTGGCGCCACTCGTCGAGGATCCTGGCGGTTGTCGCCTGGTCGAAGCGCGGGCAGCCACCCTTGTCGCGGGGAACTCCCGCGGCGAGCGCCCGCCCCGCGACATTCAATGCGGCCCGTGTACCGCGCACATTGTTGAAGAACGGATCGTCGCGAACTCCGGCGAATACGCGAAAGTGTCCCTGCTCACTGGCGAGACCAGCCTCGCGGCTGGCATCGCCACGCGCGCGATCCACATCACCCATCCGGCATTCCGGCGCGAATGCGGAGTTGAAGTCGCACTCGATGACGATTGACGCGGTGGTGGCGCCGACGGACCTGCCGCTGTCGATGTGGAACGAGTAACGAACGTGGTCGGAAAATTTGCCGCCAACGATGGTCATGACGAGATTCAGTCGTCCCTCGTGTGACCAGGCGTATAGATCCCCGATGTCCCCGGATGGATCGGCGATGACCGCCGCGGTGTCGAGATGATCGGATGCGTTTGACGCCGCCTGTGCGAACACCAGGACACCGCTGAGCAACAGTCTGTTCATCAATTTGCGCATTTGCTCCGCTTCCCTGATTGGTTCCCGGCGCCACGATTGGCGCGGCGGTAGTTCGCCACGTGCGCACTGCGCGCGCTGTCGAAATCTTTAGGGAGTCGACGGCTAAAGAATTCGACAGCCGCGGGCCCGCGCTCATGGCCAACTGGGCGCCATGAGAGTCATCAATCGCAGAGATCTCCTCGGGCTCACCGGAAGTTTCCTGGCAGCTCAGGCGTTGCCGGGTTGCGCCGTGCGCAGCGCAGATTCATCCGCGCGCGAAACAATCGACGCCGCGCGCTTCACCGCGCTGCGCAAATTCGCGCGTACGCCATTCGGGGACGTTGCTTACGTTGCGCACGGCCAGGGCCGCGCAGTCCTGTTGTTGCATGGCTTTCCCTTGAACGGTTTTCAATGGCGTGGAGCGATCGAGCGTCTGTCACCGTACGCGCGATGCATCGCGCCGGATTTCCTCGGCATGGGTCATTCGCGGACGGATGCCGATCGGGACCTGGGGCCGGACTCGCAGGTGTCGATGCTGGCGTCGCTGTTGAACAGCCTCGGAATCGCACAGGTCGATCTCATCGCGAATGACAGCGGTGGAGCGGTGGCGCAGTTGTTCGCCGTGCGCCACCCGACGCGCGTGCGAAGCCTGCTGCTCACCAACTGCGATACCGAGAAAGAGAGTCCGC
Organism: Steroidobacteraceae bacterium; assembly: GCA_035995425.1. GTDB lineage: Bacteria > Pseudomonadota > Gammaproteobacteria > Steroidobacterales > Steroidobacteraceae > CADEED01. The sequence continues at coordinate 6,182 of DASYKM010000054.1, read as the reverse complement.
CCGAGGCGATGCGCCCGGTCATCGAGCTCGCAAGACAGGGGCGGTTCGTCGATGAGTGGCTGGCGCCGTGGCACGAGGATCCGATGCTCGCGCGCTCAGACCGGGGGATCGGCGGCATGTGTTACGCGGATCGTGCGCAGCCGACCGATGAAGCACTGCGGATGTACTTCGGACCGTTGATTGATTCGCCGGAGCGTAAGTCTGGCCTGCACAGGTATGCATTGGCTCTTGAGCGCAACGCACTGGCCGGAATTCGAGCCGCGCAACAACGAAGCCGGATTCCGGTGCGAATCGTCTGGGGCATCGACGACACCATTTTCGACTCCTCGAACGCGGACTATCTCGAGCACAGCTTCGGCAACTCGCACGGCGTGCGCCGACTGAAAAACGCGAAGCTGTTCTGGCCGGAAGAGCGGCCCGACATCATCGCCGCGCAGGCGCGCATCCTCTGGGAATCCGCGCCGGCGTAGCAGCTCCTATACTTCCGCGCATTCATCGAGGGGAACGCGATGCGCAGATTTTCCGTGGGCTGTTTTTCCCTGCTCGTTGCGATCGGCGCCGCACCGGTCGGCGCGCAGAGCAACGAGAAGCTCGTACCGACGCCGGTGATCTTCGACACCGACATCGGCACGGATATCGACGATGCCTACGCGCTCGCCGTGCTCATGCACCGTCCCGAATTGCGCGTGCTGGGTGTAACCACGGTTTCGGGCGACGCCGTGGCGCGCGCGCGGTTGGCGGCGAAGCTGATGCATGTTGCCGGCGGCATGTGGGCGAGCGTGCCGGTGTACGCCGGACTCTCCGGTTCCGCGCAATACATGAAGCAGGTCGATTGGGCTTCCGGCTTCACCGCACCCACCCTGCACGATGCCGGCGGCGTCGAATTCATGCGCCGTGAGATCAACGCGCACCCGGGCGAGGTCACGATCATTGCCGTCGGCGAGCTCACCAACGTGGCCGCGTTGCTGAATTCGGAACCCGGCATCTCGAAGAAGATCCACGCCATCTCGCTGATGGGCGGCTCTATCTACCGCGGCTACGCCGACGGCTCCAAACCCGAGCCCGAATGGAATATCAAATCCAATGCGGCGGCGGCACGCACGGTCTTCACCTCGGGAGTGCCGTTGCTGGTTGCGCCGCTCGATTCCACCGCGGACCTCAAGCTGACACCGGAGATGCGCGTGCAATTGTTTTCGCGCGGCACGCCACTCAACGACGCGCTCGCGTCGCTGAATTCGATCTGGCGGCACACCAACACCTGGAAGGCGGAGAACCCGACGCTATTCGACGTGCTGGCGGTGGAACTGGTGAGTCCGCGCCAGCCTTACAAGCTGGCCGCGCTGCACGTCGACGTGGCCGCCGACGGGCTGACACAACCGGTGGCCGCGACGAAGCCCAACGCCAGCGTCGCGCTGCAAGTCGACGCCGCAGCGTTCATGCGCGACTTCGTCGAGCTGCTGATCCGTTGACGCCGCTTACTGCAGCTTGATCTCGGTCACGTAGAACTTCGGCAGATCGGTGGCCGAAGCGTTCTGCACCCAGATGCCATCGATCACCTTGTCTTCAGCGCCGAGAACAACGAGTGGCTGCTCGACTTGCTTCCACCCGGTATTGCTCAGCGTGACGAGATAGCCCTCGCCGAGAGGTTTGCCTTCCGCGAGCACGAAAATGCGCACCAGGCCGTCGGGCGCCGAGCCTTGTATCAGCAGGCTCAGTTTCTTCAAACCGGTGGTGTTGAATGCTTCGTGATGCAGGTAGAGCGCCTGCCAGGGACCGGCTTCCACCTTGATGGGTTTTCTGGCGCTGCCTTTGAGCTCGACACTGAGCTCGGCCTTCGCCCAACTCCAGTTCTGCCAGCCGTCGGCGAGCGCGGTGTCGTACACCGTCATGGGCTTCACCGCTTCATCGGCGGCCTGCGCAAAACCAAGAACCGGGATGAGCGCCACCAGCACGCATGAAAGACGCGCGAAGAAATTCTGCTTCATGTAGCCCCCTGCTTTTCGCGGAGTGTCTACCGGTTTCCTCCTTTCTGCCAGAGGTCGCGGATGGCGGCCCCGAGGTCGGGGCCGCCGCTCTTCGATTTCCCTTTGTTCAATTTCCCTTCACTCAATCTCTCGGGGCGGGCAGTTGTGAGTGCAGCGCGGATCGAAGTTGGTGATCATCGTGATGCCGCCGACTTCCGAGCGCAGGTTCGCGCTGTGCGTGCTGATGCCCACGGCGCCGAATTCCGTATTTATCGGCATGCTTCCCTGCATGCGGAAAGTATCCGTATCGGTGTAACCGGTGTAGTGCCAGGCGCCGGAGCCGGCCGGGTAACGATAGACAATTTCCACCCGACCCGTGTCCGGCCCGCGGTAGACGTCAATTACCGTGTTCATGCCCGGATAGCTGATGTTGGTCACCTGTGAGGTTGCCGTGTGCGAAGCGAGGATGCGCACGACATTGCCGCTCGGCGCCTGCGAAACGTTGATATCCACCTGGTAGTAATTGTTGAGCCCCGCGGGATTGGCGACGATGGACTGCGCGCGATTGATGATGTCGTTGGTCACCGCGTCGAGATAGCCGTAGTTGCTCACGATGCGCAGCCCCTCGAGAAAATCGAAAGCCGAGAAGATCTGGTGGCCGTCGATCAGGTCGAGCTGGCTCGTGGCGGCATTCTGCACGCTGGTTGTCACGAGATCCTTGATGTACCCGCCGGCGAAGGCGTTGATCAGCGAATTCGTGAAATCGCTGAAGATGCCGGTGCAGCTCACATCGATGTTGTCGACGGGTACGTACACCGAGGAGCCCTGCAGGAGACCGCTGGCGTAGCTGTATTCAGTCGACAGCACGGGCCGGACCCGAAAGTGGCCGTGCATCGTCGAGCAGAACGGTCCAGCGGAATACGTGAGATTCACCGACACCGTGGCGCTCAAGCCGCTCACGGTGGCGCGCAGCCCCGCGCCCGACTGTGCAATGCGCACATTCAGCGGATTCGCGCCGACGAGGATGCTGTTGACGCTCTGGATGTGCGGCGCCTGCTGGATGGCCGGCAGCAGTGACGTCTGCAGCTGCGTGACCACGGCGTTCGCGTCGGCGAACATCGCATTCGCGCGGTCACGCGTGTAGTGGGCGCCGCTGCCGGGCGAGAGAAGTTGCAGCCAGGCATCCACCGTCGCGGTGGATACCGGAACTACGTTCGGCGTACCGGGATTCTGCCCGAACTTGCCGACCTGCAAGGTTGTTTCCTGCGCATTGGCGGCGGCCGACAACATCGCGAGTGCGGCGATGACGCCAAGGAAAACGAAAGTCCTTTTCATGATGATGCTCCTGCGTTGAGTGAACGCTAACTACTCTGCAGGGTGGCGCAGTTTTGTGACGTGGAGATTTCGCCATGGGCGGCGAGCGGGCGTGGCGGCGCGGCAGAAGACCGGCGGAGTTCGCCCGAGTTGAGGCCTGCCATCCGCAGCGCGTCTCCGGCAGGTTTACGGTTGGTGCCAACCGGGCCGCCGGACGCAGGCTGCAGGCAGTACACTCGGCTCCGCCGTGAATACGTATGCACGACGTTGAGGCCGGCAATCCCGCCACCTAGCATCGGCCCGTGTGCCGAGGAGAGCGCGTGGTTTCGAAGCCTCATCTGTCCGCATGGCAAGTCTGCAACATCTGCATCGGCGCGTTTGGCATCCAGTTCGGATTCGCGCTGCCGCAAGCCAATGCGACGCGCATCTTCCAGAGTCTCGGCGCGAGTCTCGAGAACGTCCCACTGCTGTGGCTCGCCGGGCCGATCACCGGATTGATCATCCAGCCGCTGGTTGGCTACTACTCGGATCGGACCTGGACGCGCTACGGACGGCGCCGGCCTTACTTTCTGCTCGGCGCGGCGCTTGCCGCCGGCGCGCTGTTCGCATTGCCCAATGCGACTACTTTGTGGGTGGCCGTGCTCATGCTGTGGATGCTGGACGCGTCGCTCAATCTCACGATGGGCCCGTTCCGCGCCTTTGTCGCCGATCAGATGTCGAGCGGGCAAAGGTCCAGCGGCTACCTCGCTTACATGTCGTTCGCGAGCGTTGGCGCCGTCATCGGCAGCCTGCTGCCCTGGGCGTTCGCGCAGCTCGGCGTGCCAACCTACGTGCCGGCCGGTGCAATCAATGAGGCGGTGAAGTACGCGTTCTACCTGGGCGCGGCATTGTTGCTCGCGGCGGTTTGCTGGTCGGCGATTCGCACCCCCGAGTATCCACCCGAGATGCTCGATCAGTTCGATGACGCCGGCGCCGAGCGCGCCGCAGAAATTTCACCGGTCCGCACGCGCCGTCACGCCTGGGTCTGGCTGGCGCTGGGAGCCGCGGGACTCTTCGTGGCCTGGCTCGCCAGTGCGCGCGCCGCGCTCTATGTGCTGGTGTGTGCCTGCTTCGTGTATGGAATCCTGCTTCTGGTGGCAAGCCGTCTGCGAAGCGACAACGCGCTCACCACCATTCTCGGCGAGATGGAGTCGATGTCCTCGTCCATGCGCTGGCTGGCCATCGTGCAGTCGTTCTCGTGGTTCGCCTTGTTTGCGATCTTCGTGTACACCGCGCCCGCCGTGGCGAAGCTGCACTTCGGCGCCACGGTTCCAGGATCGGCCGCCTATGAAGCGGGGGCCAACTGGGCTGGCGTGCTGTTCGCGACCTACAACGGTCTGGCCGTGGTCGCGGCGCTGGTCATTCCGCACTTCGTGAGGCGCTATGGCGTGGCGCGCGCGCACCGGCTCAACTTGTGGGCCGGCGCCGCCGGTCTGCTGTCGATGCTCTGGGTCCGGCAGGCCGAGTGGCTGCTGGTTTCAATGATCGGCCTCGGATTCGCCTGGGCCTCGATCATCTCGCTGCCGTACGCCATGCTGGCTAACAACCTTCCGGCGCGGAAGATGGGCGTCAATTTCGGGATCTTCAACATCTTCATCGTCATCCCGCAGCTGTTCGCGGTGGGCCTGATGGCGTCGTTGCTCGACTCGTTCGCCGATGGAGACCCGGCCTTCGCCCTGGTCATCGGCGCCATCGGCTGGTTGGTCGCCGGGTGGGCGGTGCTGCGGGTCGGCAACCCCGCCACCCGGGACGTCCGTCCGGCGATGTAGTTAGCTTGCGTCCCGGCGCTACAAGGCGCGGAAGCGCACCGCCAGGCCACCGCCCGGCGCCAGCTTCGCCTCGATGTGGTCGGTGGAGGATACACGCCGCTTTTCGATGACCAGCGCAGCCGGGTTGCCGAGATAGTCGGCGTCGGGCGCATCGCGGTAGATCTGCGCTTGGTAATTCCGGCCGCGCGCGAGGAAATCGAGCGGGACATCGAGCGTGCGCGCGTTCTCATCGGTGGTGGCGCCCAGGTACCAGTCGGCCGCGCCGCGCTGCTGGCGTGCCACCACCACGTAGTCGCCGATCTCGCCTTGCAGCGTGCGCGAAGTTTCCCAGTCGGTCGGTACGTCACGGATGAACTGGAATGCGTCGAGCCGCTTCTCGTAGTTCTCGGGCAGATCCGCGGCCATTTGCACCGGGCTGTAGATGAGCACGTACAGCGCGAGCTGCGTGGCGAGCGTCGATTGCACGCGCTCATTGACCGCCGATTTCCCCAGGGTGAGATCGAAGATGCCCGGCGTGAAGTCCATGGGTCCGCCCAGCAGGCGCGTGAACGGCAGGATAGTTAGATGCTCGGGCGGGTTCGTCGGGCGTCCCCAGGCATTGAACTCCTGCCCACGCGCGCCTTCGCGGCTCAGCATGTTGGGCCACGTGCGGCGAAGGCCGGTGTCTTTCACAGGCTCATGTGCATCGATGGAAATCTGGTATTTGGCCGCGACCTCGACCACCTTGAGCTCGTGTCGCACGCGATACTGACCCGCGAACCATTCGTGGCCGATGCTCCCGTCCTCGAGAGCTCGCTCGATCGAGCCGCTGGGTTTCACGTAGCCCGTCTTGACCACGCCGACGCCATTCGCGGCGTAGAGCTTCATGGCCGCTTCGAGCTGGCTTTCGTAATTCGCCACCGCCCCGGCGGTTTCGTGGTGACCGATGATCCGTACGCCGCGCTCACGTGCATAAGAAGAGAGTTGCGGCAGGTCGAAATCCGGATACGACTCGGTGAAGCTGAAGTGTTTGCCGTTGGCGATCCAGTCGCCGTCCCAGCCCTTGTTCCAGCCCTCGACGAGCACACCGCCGAAGCCGTTCTTCGCCGCGAAATCG
>DASYKM010000053.1:0-3127 GCA_035995425.1 Steroidobacteraceae bacterium | reverse complement strand
CTTGCGCTTGCGGATGCGGATGCTCTTCGGGGTGACCTCGACCAACTCATCGTCGGCGATGAACTCCACCGCGAATTCGAGCGTGAGGTCGATCGGCGGCGTCAGGATCAGCGCGTCATCCTTGCCGGCGGCGCGGACGTTGGTGAGCTTCTTGGTCTTGATCGGGTTCACGACCAGATCGTTCTCGCGCGAATGGATGCCGATGATCATGCCTTCGTACACGGCCTCGCCGTGCGACACGAACATGCGGCCGCGTTCCTGCAACGCGAAGATCGAGTACGCCACGGCAAAGCCGGGCTCGCTCGAGATCAGTACACCGTTGTGGCGATCCGGGATGTCGCCGGCGAGCGGCGCGTAGCCGTCGAAGATATGACTTTGCAAACCGGTGCCGCGAGTCGCGTTCATGAACTCGCTCTGGAACCCGATGAGTCCGCGCGCCGACACGCGGTACTCGATGCGCACGCGCCCACGGCCGTCGTTCGCCATGTCCTTGAGCTCGCCCTTGCGCTTGCCCAGCGCTTCCATGACGCCGCCCTGGTGGGCCTCGTCGATATCGACGGTCAGTGCTTCGAACGGCTCGTGCACGACGCCGTCGATGGTCTTGGTCAGCACGCGCGGCTTGCCCACGGCGACTTCGTAGCCTTCGCGACGCATGTTCTCGATGAGGATGGTCAGGTGCAATTCACCGCGGCCCGAAACGCGAAACACGTCCGCGTCGGCGGTTTCGTCGACGCGCAGCGCGACATTGCTCTCCAGCTCGCGCATCAGGCGTTCGCGGATCTGGCGGCTGGTGACGAACTTGCCTTCCTTGCCGGCGAGCGGCGAGGTATTCACCTGGAAGTTCATGACGAGTGTCGGCTCATCGACGGAGATCGGCGGCAGCGCGTCCGGATGGTCGACGTCGCAAATGGTGTAGCCGATGTGCACGTCCTCGATCCCGGTGACGGCAACAATATCGCCAGCCACGGCGTCGGCAACCGACTCGCGCGCCAGTCCTTTGAACGAGAGCACCTGCTGGATCTTCGCAGTGCCGTGATCTTCGCTGCCATTCCACAACTGGATGGTCTGGCCGGCTTTCACCGTGCCGCGGCGAATGCGGCCGATGCCGATGCGGCCGACGTAGGAGTTGTAGTCGAGCGTCGAAATCTGGAACTGCAGCGGCGCTTCCGGCTCGCTCTTGGGAGCGGGCACGTGATGCAGGATGGCTTCGTACAGCGCGCGCATGTCGGGTTCGCGGCGCGTGTGGTCGGTGCTGGCCCAGCCTTCGAGCGCCGAACAGAAGATGACCGGGAAGTCGAGCTGGCGATCGGTGGCGCCCAACTTGTCGAACAGCTCGAAGGTCTGGTCGACGACCCAGTCGGGGCGCGCCCCCGGACGGTCGATCTTGTTCACCACGACGATGGCATTGAGGCCGAGCGCCAGTGCCTTGCGGGTGACGAAGCGCGTTTGCGGCATGGGGCCTTCAACGGCGTCCACGACCAACAACACCGTGTCGACCATCGACAGCACGCGTTCCACTTCGCCGCCGAAGTCGGCGTGTCCGGGTGTGTCGACGATGTTGACTCTGGTACCGCCGTACTCAATGGCGCAATTCTTGGCCAGGATCGTGATGCCACGTTCCTTCTCGATGTCGTTCGAGTCCATGACCCGCTCGGCGATTTTCTCGTGCGCGGCGAACGTGCCGGACTGACGCAGCAGGCAGTCGACCAGCGTGGTCTTGCCGTGGTCGACGTGCGCGATGATCGCGATGTTTCGAATGGGACGATTTGCCATACTACTCAGGCGCTTACGGGACGGGACGACCGCGTAAGCAGATTCCAGGGGGCGCGCAGGGTAGCAGCAGGGCCGGGGAAACACCAATAATTCGCTCACGGTATGGCCGCGCCGCGCACACGGGCTTTTCAGACGTCCGCAGCGTTCATGAAACATTCAGCGTGGCGCCCGCACAGTGCGCAGCGGCCCTGGAGTGGAGGTAGATAGAAATCATGGACGCCAATCCGCCTTGCGCGAAGCCGCGCCTGGGTTCCGCTGATTTCCGTTCCGCCATCGCCCTGATACTTGCCGCGATTGCCGCCACCGGCTGCTCGACGGCGCCGGTGTCCATGAAGCTCGCGCCGGAACTTGCCGGAATCGTGCCCAAGCCCGTGAGCGGGCGCAGCGGGAACGCGGTTCGCGACGCACTCGCTTTCGATCGCTGGAGCGCCGTGGTGACGATGCACGTGCACGACGATCGTCTGGCGGCGCACGGCGACGCCCTCGTCACCAGTGCGAACGAAGAACTGAGCGTCGACATCAAGGGCACGGCATTCGAGTTCGATCTGCGCGCGAACGGTGCGCCGCCGTCGAGCACCGCGGCGCAATGCATCGCGCGAGGCCGTTTCGGCGCGCACAACGCGTATCGCGGGCGGACTACCGAGGAGACTTCCGTCACCCTTCCCGGATATCCGCGCATCGACTGCGAATTCGCCGGCGCGCATTCGGGGCGCCTCACCCTGCGGCCGACGTTCGTCACGCAGCGCGATTTCGGTTCCGCCCAGTTCGGCGAGCAACTGTGGGAGATCCGCTCGGTCAACAATCTCGATTCGCAGCGCACCGGGTTTCCGCTGCTGCGATTCGGCTACGAATTTCGTGCGGGCGGTCGGGTGGTCGCGGCCGTCGAGACATGGGGCGCAGGGCGAGTCTGGATCGATGCGGGCCTGCGGCCGCAGGACGAAGAACAGTTATCCGTCGTGATGACGGCCTTGCTCTATTACGGCTCGCTGCTCGAGGTCGACGAGACCTGAGCGGGGCTTCAGGCCGGAGTCGGCTTCCAATCCGGGAAGATTTTCGCGACGAAACGCTGCTCGCGGATGACGTCGTACGAGGTGGGGCCGCGTTCCAGCTTGAGCACGAAAGCGTCATCTTCGATGCGCAACACCGTGCCCGTAACCGGGCAGGACAGTCCCATGGCAAGAGTCAGCGTGCCCTGGACGCGCATGTCGACCGCGAAGCGGCCCACGCCCGAGACGATGCGCAGGCCGCGCTCGGACAACTCGCCGACCTTGTAGTTAGCCCCGTCGACCGCGAGCGTGGCGCCGCTGGTGATCGGATAGGGCAGCCGGAAGAATTCACGGCGGCTGCTCAGTTT
>DASYKM010000052.1:0-15666 GCA_035995425.1 Steroidobacteraceae bacterium | reverse complement strand
CCACGAGACCGAGACTGCCGACCGCAGCGACTTCGATCCGCTCGAGCTCGATCGCTACTCCTCGATCCAGCAGTTCTCGCGTGCGCTCGCCGAGACCGCGAACGACGTCGCGAGCATCCAGCAGCTGCTGGAAACGCTCGCGCAGGACACCCAGAACCTGTTGCAGCAGCAGGCGCGCACGATCACGGAATTGCAGAACGGCCTGATGCGCACCCGCATGGTCTCCTTCCAGCGCCACGTGCAGCGGCTGGCGCGCATCGTGCGCCAGGCGGCCACCGACACGCACAAGCAGGCCGAGCTGCAGATCGAGGGCGCCTCCGGCGAGCTCGACCGCCAGGTGCTCGAGCGCATGATGCCGCCGTTCGAGCACATGCTGCGCAACGCCGTCGCGCATGGCATCGAGGCGCCCGAGGTACGTAAGAAACACGGCAAAGACGAGAGCGGCACCATCACCATCTCGCTGCATCGCGAGGGCTCCGAGGTCGTGGTCGAAGTTTCCGACGACGGCGCCGGCATGAATCTCAAGGCGATCCGCGACAAGGGCATTTCGCTCGGCATGGTTCGCGCCGACCAGCAGCTCTCCGACGAGGACATCATGCAGCTGGTGCTCGAGCCCGGCTTCTCGACCGCTGGCGCCGTGAGCACGCTGTCCGGCCGCGGTGTCGGCATGGACGTGGTTGCCAGCGAGATCAAGAAGCTCGGCGGCGCACTGCACATGGAGACGAAGCCCGGCGAGGGCTCGCGCTTCACCATTCGCCTGCCATTGACGCTCGCCATCAGCCACGCGCTGATCCTGCGCGCCAACGACGAGCTGTACGCGCTGCCGCTGCCCACGGTCGAAGGCGTAGTGCGCCTGTCGCGCGCCGAGGTCGAGGCGCATCTCGGCCCCGAAGCGCCGGCCTTCGAATACGGCGGCCAGAAATATCGCTTCCAGCACCTGGCGTTCTACGTCGGGCGCGAGCCGGGCCCGTTGCCCGATGGTGACGTGACCGTACCGGTGATCCTGGTGCGCGCCGGCGAACATTCCACCGGCCTCGTCACCGATGAGCTCGTGGGCAGCCGCGAGATCGTCGTGAAGTCGGTCGGTCCGCAGATCGCGGCGATTCGTGGAATATCCGGCGCGACGATTCTCGGCGACGGCCGCATCGTCATCATTCTCGACATCGGCGCGCTGGTGCGCACCGACTGGCGCGTGCGCGCCGAGCCGGTCATGCCGCGCGAGAAGACCGATACCCGGTCAGTCGCACTGGTCGTCGACGACTCGATCACCGTGCGCCGCGTGACGCAGCGACTGCTCGAACGCAACGGCATGCGCGTGCTGACCGCGCGTGATGGCGTGGACGCCATGGAGATGCTCCAGGAGCACACCCCCGACATCATCCTGCTCGACATCGAAATGCCGCGCATGGACGGCTACGAAGTAGCCACCCAGGTGCGCGCCGATCCCCGGCTCTCGGGCATCCCCATCATCATGATCACCTCGCGCGTGGGCGAGAAACATCGCGCCCGCGCCATCGAGATCGGCGTCGACGACTATCTCGGCAAGCCGTACCAGGAAGCGCAGCTGCTCGAAGCCATCGAGCCGCTGATCGCCCGCCGGCGTGAGCAACATCTGCGCGAAGCTAACTAGTGGGAACATAAGCCATGGTCGAGCGCATATCGGAAATCTACAGCCTGCTGATCCCGCTGCTCGACGGGCGGTTGATCATTCCGCGCTCGTGCGTGGCCGAAGTGGTTGGCTTTCTGACTCCTTCGGAGATGCCGGGCGCGCCGCCGTGGTATCTCGGAACCTTCGCCTGGGGCAGCCGGCAGATTCCGCTGGTGTCATTCGAAGGCACTTGCGGACAAACCATTCCGCCGCTCACGGGCCGTACCCGCGTGGTGGTGCTGTTCGCCCTCGGCAACCAGGTGGAGGGCGGGTACTACGGCATGGTGTCGCAGGGCTTTCCGCAGCTGGTGCGCGTCAGCGCCGACATCCTGCGGCCCGATCCGACCAAGACCTTTCCCGAGCGCACGCCCATCATTTCGCAGGTGCGCATGATCAACGAAGCGCCGTGGATCCCCGACCTCGAGCGCATCGAGGAAATGATCTCCGAGGAGACTTCCGTCCTCGTCGAATAGGCGGAGCCATGGGCTCGACCCCGGCTCCTCACTACCGCCCCGACATCGACGGCCTCCGGGCATTCGCCGTGACGGCGGTCGTGGCGTTTCACGGCGCTCCCGGCCTGCTCCCCGGCGGATTCCTCGGCGTCGACGTGTTCTTCGTGATCTCCGGGTACCTGATATCCGGACTGGTGCTCGCCGAGGTTCGCGCCGGTTCATTCAGCATCACGACTTTCTACCTGCGCCGCGCGCGCCGCATCCTGCCGGCCCTGCTGTTGATGCTGTTCGTCGTGTCGCTGCTGGCGCTGCTGGTCCTCATGCCGGTCGAGCTGTGGAACTTCGCGAATGAGCTCATCGCGAGCGTCGCATTCGTGCCGAATCTGGCCATGCTGGGGGACGTCGGCTATTTCGATACGCTCGCGTACACCAAGCCGCTACTGCACCTGTGGTCGCTCGGCGTGGAAGAACAGTTCTATCTGGTTTGGCCGATCGCGCTCGCCCTCATTGCGCGCCGCGATCGTCCGGTGCACCTGGCGCTCTGGATCGCGGCGCTCGCCGCACTGTCCTTCGTGATTCACCTGGTCATCTACCGTCAATCGCCGCAGGCCAGTTTTTACCTTCCGGTCACGCGCTTCTGGGAGCTGCTGATCGGCGCACTGCTGGCGGCGGCTGCCGCGAGGGCGAAGCCGCTTGCCGACGATCGTTGGCGAGGAATGCGCAGCGCGACCTCCGCGCTCGAATCCTGCTGATCGCCAGTTCCATGATCGCGGGGCCGATCGCGGCGTTCGGAGCACTTTCCGCCGTCGCCACCACGGTTGGCGCGGCAATGTTCATCGCCGCCGGACCCCTTGCCGCGCTCAATCGACTGGCATTTTCGTCGCGGCCCATCGTTTACGTCGGTCTCATCAGTTATCCGCTCTACCTGTGGCACTGGCCGCTGCTCAGCCTGCTGCGCATCATGCAGATCGAGGATCGTGGCACCGAGCGCCTCCTGCGGGTACTCATGGTCGCGATAGCCGTCGCGGCCGCGGTTCTCACGTATCACCTGCTCGAGCGGCCAATACACGCACGCACCGACCTCAAGCGGATTGGCGCACGGCTCGGAATCGCGATGTTGCTGCTCGCCGCGTCCGGGCTGGTGATCATCCGCGCCGATGGATTTCCACAGCGCACGTCGCTCAAGACGGACCCCTTTGCGTGGCCCGTGGCGCAGCGTAAAGAGCCGGCGTGCATGGAGATGTACGGACAGCCCTTTGGCCTGCGCAACCGTGCGAGCCGCCTACGCGGATTCCTCTGTTCTCAACATCGGCGCGTCAGGGTGCGCGTACCTGCAGGGCACGGAATTCTGGAACGACGGTGAGCCCGCCAGGCGTAACTTGTGCCCGCTGTTGATCGGTGCGGCCTATCGGGCGATCACACCGGACACGCGGCTGGTGGTTCTCGCGGCACGCAACACTATCTACATCGCGGTCGGCCCCGAAGGGCATTTTTCCTCGCCGGATTTTCCCTTGGCCGGACCGATCGAGGTATTCGAACGCTCGCTTGCCCGCGACCTTCGGCGATTGCTCGAAGCAGACCGCGAAGTGATCCTGGTGTTGCAAGTGCCGGAACTGGACTTCCTGCCACAACGTTGTCTGCACCAGCGTCCGATCGAACGCGTGCTGGCGAAGCGCGAGGCCACCTGCGGTGTACCGCGAATGGCGGTTGAGCGGCGTCAGGCGAGCTACCGCGCGGCGATCAGCCGCGTGGTGAGCGCGCTTGCCGATCCCGACTTGCACGTCGTCGATCCCATGGACGCACTGTGCGACGGCCGGGACTGCCATGCGATGATCGACGGCAAATCGATGTACCGCGACAGCGATCATCTGAGCGAGGCTGGATCGCTGTATGTCTGGGAGAAGATCAGGCCGCGCGCGTTGCGCACTTTCGCGCCGCCGTCGGCGTTTCCCTGAAAAAGGCCAACTTGCTATTTGTCATCCTGGTCGTGCGCGTATCGGAAATCGACAGGCGTCAGATTCCGCTGGTGTCATTCGAGGGCGCCTGCGGACAATCCATTCCGCCACTCACGGCCCTGACCTCGAGCGCCGCCGTCCTCGTCGAATAGACTTCCGCCATGGGTTCTCCCGTGGCACATCAATATCGCCCTGACATCGACGGCCTGAGAGCGCTGGCCGTGCTCGCCGTGGTGGCTTTCCACGCCACGCCGCTGCTGCTACCCGGTGGCTTTCTCGGCGTCGACGTGTTCTTCGTGATCTCGGGTTACCTGATCTCGGGCCTCGTGCTGGCGCAACAGCGCGCCGGCTCGTTCACCATGTCCGCCTTCTACCTGCGCCGCGCGCGCCGCATCCTGCCCGCGCTGCTGTTGGTGCTGTTCATCTCCTCCCTGCTCGCGCTGCTGATCCTGATGCCGGATGAACTGCAGGAGTTCGCGAAGCTGCTCATCGCCGGCGTGGCATTCGTTCCAAACCTGGTGTTGTACGGCGAGACGGGCTACTTCGATGTGGGGGCCCACACAAAGCCGCTGCTGCACTTGTGGTCGCTCGGTGTGGAAGAGCAGTTCTATTTCGTGTGGCCGGTCATCATGGTCCTCGTCGCGCGCCGCAATCGGCCGGCGTCCACGCTCACATTGATCGCCGTGCTCGCGGGCATGTCCTTCGTGGCACACCTGCTCGTCTTCCGCGAATCGCCGCAGGCCAGTTTCTATCTACCGTTCACGCGCTTCTGGGAGTTGATGATCGGCGCACTGCTGGCGGCCATGCCCGCGGGCGCGACCCCGATCGCCGGCCGTTCACGGTGGCTCCACAGCGCAATGTCCATCCTTGGAATCCTGCTGATCGTCGGTCCCATGTCGCTGGAGGCCGTCAAGGAGCCCGGTGCATTCGTGGGGATTGCGCCCACCCTGGGCGCGGCCATGTTCATCATCGCCGGACCTCACGCCTTGCCGAATCGATCGGCGTTTTCCTGGCGGCCCGTCGTCTACATCGGTCTCATCAGCTATCCACTCTATCTGTGGCACTGGCCGCTGTTGAGCTTCCTGCGAATCCTGCAGGTCGAGGATCGCGTCACCTATCGCATGCTGCGGCTGCTCATGGTCGTACTCGCGCTGGCTGCGGCCATCCTCACCTATCACCTGGTCGAGCGGCCGGTACGAAAGCGGCAGGATCTCAAGCGGCTCGGTGCGCAGCTCGGCGTGCTCTTGCTGGCGCTCGGCGCCTGGGGTGGCGTAATCCTGGCGACTGACGGGTTTCCACGACGCACGACGCTCGTGGTGGACCCGGTTGTCTGGCCGCGCGAGCTTCGCGTAGACCCGCGTTGCATGAAAGAGTACGGGCAGGCACCCGAGCTCCGCGACGAGACTCTGTGCGTTCGCAATGACTACGACCGCCCGCCGCAAATCATCCTGCTCGGCGATTCGCATGCCAATGCGTGGTGGCCCGGCGTTCTCACGGCATACCCGGATAACTCGATTCTCGACATTGGCGCTTCGGCGTGCCTGTACCTGCGGCACACGGATTTCTGGCAAGCGGATGCGCCTGGAAGGCGCGGCACCTGCCCAAACCTGATCGATATCGCCTATCGGGCGATCACACCGGACACCCGCCTCGTCATCCTGGCGGCGCGCAACACCATGTATGTCGCAACCGCCGCCGAATACGCGGAAACGTTCGAACCCACGGGGGTCGGGCACTTCTCTTCGCTGGATTTTCCCGCGGCCGGGCAAATCGAGTCGTTCGAGCGCTCACTGGTCCGCGATCTTTCACTGCTGCTCGAATCGGATCGCGAAGTGACGCTGGTGTTGCAAGTGCCGGAGCTCAACTTTCTGCCGCGACCTTGTTTGCACGCGCGTCCCTACGAGCGCGTGTTGCCTGGACCTGAGGTCACCTGCAGCGTGCCACGCGCCCGGGTGGAGCGGCGGCAGGCGAACTATCGCGCGGCGATCGCCCGGGCCGCGCGCGCAGTGGACGATCCAGACCTGCATGTCGTAGATCCGATGGATGCCTTGTGCGACGCCACGGAATGCTACGCGATGATCGGCGGCGTATTGATGTATCGCGATGACGATCACCTGAGCGTCGCCGGATCGCGCTATGTCTGGGAGAAGATCCGGCCGCGTGACCTCCGGGCATTCGTCCGGCCGTAAGGCGCGGCCCGCACGCTCGCTACTTGTCGTCCCAGTGAAAGTGATGCATCAGGCGATGCAGCAGCGGCGTGAACAGCAACGCCGCCGTGACGATGAAGACGAGGCCGGCGTACAACGCGAAGAACCCGGCGAACAGCTTGCCCGACTCGGTGATCGGAGAATTCACCGGCCCCATACCGCCTAGCAACATGGCGGTGTTGAGGAAGGCGTCGAGCACCGAGAGGTGTTCGAGGCAGACGTACCCGGTCATGCCGATGGCGATCGAGAAGGCGATGACGCCGATCGCGATCGCCAGGTGGACCAGCAGCCGCTGGATGAAGCGCGCGCCCGCGATGGGCTTCACTTTCTTTGACTCGTACACCGTGACCTCCACTCTCTAGCTGAAATCTCCGCTGACCGCCTGCAGCGCCGCGAGCGCCGCGAGTCCCGCGGTCTCGGTTCGCATGATGCGCGGCCCCAGCCGACAGGCGACGAATCCATTCGCCTGCGCGAACGTGCGCTCGCTCTCGGCCAGGCCGCCTTCCGGGCCGATGAGAAGCACGATCGGACGCGAGGGCATGCGCGATGCGGCCGAGACCAGCGACTCTGATCCGTCCGCCGCCAGCACACAGCGAAGGCCGTCTTCGTCGAGGCTACCGAGCGAGTCGCCGAGCGGCGTCGGCTCGGCGACTTCCGGCACGCGATTGCGGCCGCACTGCTCGCAGGCGGAGATCGCAATGGCCTGCCAGTGTTCGCGCTTGCGTACGCGCTGCCTGGGATCGAGCTTGACCACCGAACGCTCGGCGAGCAGCGGCACGATGCGCGTCACGCCGAGCTCGGTGGCCTTCTGCACGATGAGATCCATGCGTTCGCCGCGCGCGATGCCCTGAAGCAGCGTGATCTGCAGCGGCGATTCCCTTTCTGCGGGCGTGTGCACGAGGACGCGCGCCGACACCCGCTTGCCCGCGGATTCCTTGAGCGTCGCGGAGAATTCCCCACCAGCCCCGTTGAATAGAGTGAAAGGCGCGCCGGGTGGCAGCCGCAATGCGCGCGTCAGGTGCTCGCCGGCTTGCGCGGGCAGCACCACGTCCGCGCCCGTGACGAGCGGCTCCGGCACGTAGATACGCGTCAGGCGCATGCGAGCTCGATGCCCTCGGTGGTGACGCGCGTGAGCAGGTCGATTTCTTCGGGTGTAATCACATAAGGCGGCATGAAGTAGACCGTGGTCCCGAGCGGGCGGATCAAAGCGCCGCGCGTCAACGCGTGCTGGTAGATGCGCAGGCCACGGCGTTCCTGCCAGGCCCAGGGAGTGCGCGTCGCAGGATCCTTCATGAGCTCGATGGCGAGAATCATGCCGCACTGCCGGATCTCGGCGACGTGCGGGTGGGCGCGCAAATGCCCGACGCTCGAGAGCATGTGCGCGGCGGTCACGCGATTGCGTTCGAGCACCGGCTCGTCGCGGAAGATCGCAAGCGTCGCGTTGGCGGCGGCGCAGGCCAGCGGATTGCCGGTGTAGCTGTGCGAATGCAGGAACGCGTTGAGCCTGGTGTATTCGTCATAGAAGGCGTCGTAGATGCCGTCAGTGGTGAGAACCACCGACAGTGGCAGGTAGCCGCCCGTGAGGCCTTTCGACAGGCATAGATAGTCGGGCGTGATGCCCGCCTGCTCGCAGGCGAACATCGTGCCGGTGCGCCCGAAGCCGACCGCAATCTCATCGGCGATCAGATGCACCTGGTGGCGGTCGCAGGCCTCGCGCAGTAGTTTGAGATAGAGCGGGTCGTACATGCGCATGCCGCCGGCGCACTGCACCAGCGGCTCGACGATCACCGCCGCGACCTCGGCATGGTGCTGCGCCAGCGCGGTTTCCATGTGCGCGAACATGTGCCGGGCATGTTCGGCCGCGCTCGTGCCGGCCTCGCGCAGGAACGCGTCGGGCGAGGGCACCGTGATGACGTCCATGAGCAACGGCTGGTAGATGGATTTGTACAGGTCCACGTTGCCGACGGCGAGCGCGCCCAGCGTTTCGCCGTGGTAGCTGTTGGCCAGGGTGATGAAGCGGGTTTTCCGCGTCTTGCCGGTGTTGCGCCAGAAATGGAAGCTCATCTTCACCGCCACTTCGATCGCCGCCGAACCATTGTCGGCGAAGAAACAGCGATTGAGTCCCGCCGGCGCCATGCGCAGCAGATCTTCCGCGAGCCGCACCGCCGGCTCGTGCGTGAAGCCGGCGAAGATGGCGTGTTCGAGCCGGCCTAACTGCTCGACCACCGCGGCATTGATGCGCGGATTGGCGTGGCCGAAGAGATTGACCCACCAGGAGCTGATGGCGTCGAGGTACCGCGCACCGGCGAAGTCCTCGAGCCACACACCCTTGCCCGCGCGCAGCGGAATCATGGGCACGGACTCGTGGTCCTTCATCTGCGTGCAGGGATGCCACACGTGCGCGAGATCGCGTGTCACCCAGTCGTTGTTGCCGGCGCTCATGGGCCTCGTGCGTGCCGTTTTTGCGGGCGGCTATTGTGGCATGATGAGGACAACAGTTATGCGCGTCGATGTCACTACCGGCCTGCTGGTCGGCGTCAAACAGGTGTTGTCGCCGTACTTCGACGAGCGTCCCGCCGGCATCGTCCCCGACCTCGTCGTGCTGCACGGAATCAGTCTGCCGCCGGGAGAATTCGGCGGGCCATGGATCGCGAAGTTGTTCACCGGCAATCTTCCGGCGGACGCGCACCCGGAATTTCGCGAACGCGCCGCTCTGAAGGTGTCCGCGCACCTGTTGATCCGCCGCGACGGCGAGCCGGTGCAGTTCGTGTCGTTCAACGAGCGCGCCTGGCATGCCGGCAAGTCCGCGTGGCAGGGCCGCGAAGCCTGCAACGACTACTCCATCGGCATCGAATGCGAAGGCGCCGACGAAGTGCCGTACGAAGCCGCGCAATACGCGACCCTGCGCGCGCTGCTGCCGATGTTGTTAGACGCGTATCCGCAGATCACGCCGGAACGGATCGTCGGGCACAGTGACGTGGCTCCGGGTCGCAAGACCGATCCGGGGCCGTCGTTCGCGTGGGCTTGCGT
This sequence comes from Steroidobacteraceae bacterium, assembly GCA_035995425.1. Lineage (GTDB taxonomy): Bacteria > Pseudomonadota > Gammaproteobacteria > Steroidobacterales > Steroidobacteraceae > CADEED01. The sequence goes on along the minus strand of DASYKM010000052.1, from coordinate 6,374 downwards.
GCGTTGAGATGGGGATGGCGCGCGCGGGTCAGCGAGCCGCCCCTATCAGCGCCCGCGGTCGTGACGCCACAGCACCTCGGAACCGTTGTCTTGACGCGCGAGCACGCGCGCCAGCACGAACAACAGATCCGAAAGGCGATTCAGATACTTCGGCACTTCCGCGTTGACCTTTTCCGCCTCGGCCAGCGTCCACACGCGCCGTTCGGCGCGCCTCACGATGGTTCGGGCCAGATGGCAGTGCGCGGCCGCAGGCCCGCCACCGGGCAGGATGAAATCCTTGAGCGCGGGCAGCGGGTCATTGAACCGGTCGAGCACCTGCTCGAGCTGATCGATCTGCTGCTGCTTGATCATCTGCATGCCCGGGATGCACAACTCGCCGCCGAGATCGAACAGGTCATGCTGGATCTCCGTGAGGCAGCGTGCCACCTCGGCGGGCAGGCCGGGGACGCTCAGGATCACACCGATCGCACTATTGGCTTCGTCGACGGTGCCGTAAGCCTCGACCCGCGCGTGATCCTTGCGTACCCGGTTGCCGTCTCCCAGGCCCGTCGTGCCGTCATCACCGGTGCGCGTGTAGATCCTGCTCAAGCGATTGCCCATGCGGCACCTTTGAAGGCTTACTCGAAGCTGTAGCGTACTCCAATGGTGTACGAGCGGCCCTCGGTGCGATAGCCCTGCGCCAGCGTGTAATCCTCGTCGAGCGCGTTTTCGATGCGGCCCTGCAGGGTGAGCGCGCCGTTCACGCGGTAGCGCACCGTCGCGTTGAGCAGCGCGTAAGAATCCAGCGTGATGTTGAACGGAAAGCCGATGTCCTTGCGACTGCCGAACGCGGCGACATCCACGCCGAGATCGAGCGCACCCACGTCGCGATTGACCGCCAGCACCAGCGATTCGCGCGACCGGCGCAGCAGGCGCTGATCGGCGGTTTCATCGCGCGGATCCTGCAACGTGAGCTCGGCGCGCGCGCGCCAGGCTTCGCCGGCGAACTGGTAGCCGAGCTCGACGCCCTTGATGCGGGCGCGTTCGACGTTCTGGTTCTGGCCGTCGAAAGTATCGAAGTCGGTGATGACGTAGTCGATGAGGTCGTGGATACGGTTGTCGAACGCCGACAGCGATACCTGCTGGCGCGCGCCTAACTTCTGCCGCACGGAGAGCTCGACCTGGCGGGAAAACTCGGGATCGAGATCGGGGTTGCCGCCGAAGCCGAAGCGGTCGGTGCTGTCGGGCGCGCGGAAGGCCGTGCCGGCGCTCAGCGTGACCCGGGTGCCGGTGTCGAACGCGGCACCGAATTCGGCATTCCACGTGAGCTCGCTGCCGAAGGTTTCGTGATCGACGTGGCCGAGCGCGAGCCGCGAGGTCAGGCGGCCTATCTGAAACTGATCCTGGACGAATGCCTGTGTCACCAGCGTGTCTTCGTCGAACACCGTGCCGAACGACTGTGCCCGGGTGTTCTCGTCGCTGCGCTGCAAGCCAAAGCTCAGCGCATGGGTGCCGATGGTTGCGAGGTCGACCTGCACATCGATGTTGGTACGCGCCGTGCGGGCGTAATCGAAGTCCGCGGGACCGAAGCCCAACTGCAGCTGGTTGATATCGTCCAGCGCGCGGCTCACGGTGCCACGCACGCCGAAGCCGCCCTCGGTGCGATACTCGGTTTCGAGCGAATAGACGCTGTTCTCGAAATCCTGCGAGGCGGGTGCATATGGCGGATCGCTGAACGTCTGCGAGGAATACTCCGTGCGACCGGCGGCGCGCCAGGCACGCGCGCGGAACTTCAGCGCGTCACTGGCCGCAAACTCCGCAAAGGCGCGACCCGTGACATTGCGATAGCCGCGATCGAGGTTGTCGTCGACGAAGGTCGGCATGCCCTCACTCTCGGCGTAACTGCCACCGAAACCGAGCTTGAAACTGTCGCCCGCGGACATCGCCGCGTCGCCGAATATCTGCCGCGTGGAATCGCTGCCGAACGTGGCGCCGGTGCTGCCGCCGTCTTTGGCCGTGCCGCGCGTGAACAATTGCACCACCCCGCCGATGGCGTCGGTGCCATACAAGGAAGAGCGCGGGCCCTTGACGATTTCGATGCGCTCCAGCGACTCGGGCGCGATGTTCTGCAATGCGGCGCCGCCGATGGTGCCGGGATTGATGCGCACGCCGTCGATCAGCACCACGGTGTGGTTGCTCTCGGTGCCGCGCGTGAACAGCGAGGTAGTTTGGCCCGGCCCGCCGTTGCGCGCGATCTCGAGGCCGCCGTGCATCTGCAACAGCTCGCTCACGTCGCTGGCGAGCGAACGTTCGATGTCGGCGCGGGTGATGACGATGACCGGTGCGCCGACCGCATCGAGCGGCACGGGGGTGCGCGTCGCGGTGACGATGGTTTCTTCCAGCTCGTCCTGCGCGAAGCTCGGCGAAGAAACGAACAGGGGAACGAGGGAGCAGGCGAGTGCGCGAGCGACGGCGAGCGCCGCCTGCGAATAGCGAAAATTCGTGATCACGAGACAAACCTTTCCATGCACGCCCGCATGGCCGAAGCAATGAGTACGCCCGGTGACCTGCGGAAAAGGAGAGCTTGGGAGCCCTTCCCGATGCCCGCCGCATCACTGGGAAAATACCGATCGGCCGGTCTCCGGACTCTCGAACTGAAACTGTCGTGTTTCGGCGCATCGCCTTCCCGAGCATTGCGGCTCAGTGGCAGTTGATGCGTTTGGGTTCGATTACCGTTGCGGGGGCAGTGCTGGAATCACCTTGCGGTTCACCAGCTTCCCGTAACCTTTCGGCGGGGCGCACTCTAGCGAGATTTTTCGCGAATTGACAGTTCGGGAGGGGCTCCCGCAGTCTTCGCCCGCCATGCCAAACCCAGAAATGTCGAATGAACTCAAGGCCGCACTCGAGGCGGCACGGGCCGCCGCCGAGGTCATCCGCGGCTTCTATCAACGCAACGTGAAGATCGAGGTGAAAGCGGACAAGACTCCGGTCACCGAGGCCGACGTGCGCTCCGAGGAGGCCATTCGCGAGCTGCTCACGAAGCGTTTTCCCTCATACGGCTTCTATGGCGAGGAGACCGGCCAGTCGGACATGAACGCCGAAAGCGTGTGGCTGGTCGACCCCATCGACGGCACCAAGTCGTTCGTGCGCGAGTGCCCGTTCTTCTCCACGCAGATCGCGCTGATGCGCGGCGGAAAGTTTGTGTTAGGCGTGTCGAGCGCGCCGGCGTACAACGAGCTCGCCTGGGCGGAGAAGGGCGGTGGTGCATTCCTCGACGGCAAACCGATGCGCGTGAGCAAGGTGGCGGCGCTCGATGGCGCCATCGTTTCCACCGGCAATCTCAAGTCGCTGGCCGCCTCGCCGGCGTGGTCGCGATTCGGTGGCTTGATAGGGAACATCAACCGCATCCGCGGCTACGGCGATTTCGTGCACTACCACCTGCTGGCGCGCGCGGCGCTGGACGTGGTGATCGAGTCGGATGTGAACATCCTCGACATTGCGGCGCTCACGGTAATCGTCGAAGAGGCCGGCGGCAGGTTCACCGATCTGAAAGGCGCGCCCGTGGGACTGAACACCACGACGGTGCTGGCCACCAACGGTCCGCTGCATCAGCCCGTGCTGGAAACGATCCGCTTCGGAAGCTGAACGTGTCCGTCTTCTTCCGCTGGGGAATTTTCGGAATACTCGGGTTCGCGGGATTGATGTACGCGTACAACGCCAGCAAACACATGGCGGAGAAGCGCGCCGCGCGCGCGGCGGTCGCTGCGAGCGCGCCGGCGTCGCCTGTGCCACTCGCCGCGCCGCCGGCCGAAGAGCCGGCGGCGCCACGCCCCGCGACGGCGACGCCGCAATGTGAGGCGGAGCTGGTGGTCGCGCAGCGAGCGCTCCAGGCCCGCCGCGACGGCGAACCGCTCGATCGTTTGCTGCGAATTCAGGAGATCGCGTTTCAGGAACCGGTGCGCCGCCAGAGACTCGAGAAGGTGGCCACCGACTGGTTCAACCTGAAGGGCGCCGAACCGATTCCCGAAGGCCTGCGCATCGCGGCGATCAGCGACTGCGTCAGAGCGGGGTCATGAAACGCTGCGTGCCCACGCGCATCTCGGTGTAGCTCAGCCCGTAGAGGCGGCCAAGATGGCCGGTATCGAGCGTCGCGCAGTCGATGAGCTCGGCATTCCCATCGCCGCGCAGCAGACACACGCGATCCGCGTAGCGCAAGGCGAGATTCGGTTCGTGCAGGCTGGCGATCACGGCGGCGCCGGCGCGCGCGAGCGTGCGCAGGCGTTCGAGAATGCCGAGCTGCTGCGCCGGATCCAGGTGGTTGGTGGGCTCGTCGAGCAGGTAGATAGACGGCGCCTGCACGAGCAGCCGCGCGATGGCGGCGCGGCGCTGCTCGCCGCCCGACAGAGTGCCGAGCTCGCGCTGCGCCAGCGATTCCAGGCCGACATCGCCGAGCGCCTGACTCACGCGTCGCAGGTCGGCGGCATCGGTGGTTTCCCAGAAGCCGAGGTGCGCGAACCGGCCCAGCAACACGGTTTCGGCCAGCATTCCCTGCGGAGTCGCGTCCGGATCCTGGGGCAGGAACCCGAGGCGGGAGGCGATGTCGCGACGCGCCAGCGTCTCGATGTCGCGCCCGGCGAGCAGCACAGAGCCCGCCGTGGCAGCCCGCAGACCCGCGAGCGTCCGCAGCAGCAACGACTTGCCCGCGCCATTGCCCCCCAGCAAGGCGACAAACTCGCCGGCGCGAATCGCACTGGTAAATCCGTCGATGAGCACGCGGCCCGGCACCGCCACGCGCAGTTGCACGGTCGCAAGCAGCGCCTCGGTCACTGCCGCACCCAGCGTATCTCGAGCGCGGTTGCCGGGCCGACGCGCACCTCGTCGAGCGATTCGGGCATCTCGAAAGTCTGACTGTCGATGGCGACGCGGCCGGCCATGATCTCGGTGAGCGATTGCGGATATCGCGGCTCGCGTTCGGGTTCGGCATAGCCGCCCGGGTAGAGTGGCGCGAGGCTCACCGGGTCGTATTTATCGCTGGCGCCGAGCGTGTGCAGGATCTCGTGGGCGATGACCACGTTGTTAGTGCGGGTCATCTCCGGATCCGCGAACGCGTGCACCACGCCCACCAGGCCTTTCTGCATGCCGACCGAGTGCGGCACGGAACTCGTGAACGACGGATCGTGGTAGCGCACGAAGATGCGAATCTGCGGTGGCGGACGCCCGGAGGCGCGCGAGGCGCGTCGTGCGTACATGCGCAATTTCAGGCTCCACCACATGTCCTGCAGCACGTTGCCGTTCGCGACCCGCTCCGGTGGCGGCTCCGCGAGCGGCGGATACAACGTGACGCGGACCGGGCGATCGATATCGACGCCGTATCGTTTCGCCTCGCGGTTGAGGAATTGTTCGATGTCGGCAACATTGCTTTCGGCGAGCCGCGCGACGTAAGCGCGTGCGACCGCATTGTCCGCTTCGTCGACGGGAAATATGCCGATGTACAGCGTCTCGTCCCAGTCCGTGGTGCTGAGCCGGTCGTACCAGTTGGACCAGGCGGCCATGCCGAGAATCAGCAGCAGGATCGCGATGCGAAGTTTGCGCCACACGAAGCTGGTCGTTTCCGTCAGGGCTGCAGCCGCGTCGCCGACCAGGGGCCGGTGCGGAAACCGGCGCCCGCGGTAGTTAGCGAACGGGTCCAGCGCGCGCGTTCGTGGATGCGCGAGGCACCCTCGATCCACAGTTCGACCGAATCGGCCCAGACGTAGCAGCCACCCCAGAATGGCGGCCGCGGGATGGCCGCGGTCTGTGGGTCATTGATGTTGGCGAGCGTCGGTTCCGGGACGCCAAAGCGCTGCGCCGCCGCGCGTACCGCGGCATTGAGCTGCTCGCGCGACCGCAACGGCTGGCTCTGCGCGCTCGCCCACGCGCCAATGCGCCGCTGCCAGTTGCGCGACGCGAAGTAGATGTCGCTTTCGGCCGCCGGCGCCTTGAGCACCACGCCTTCGATGCGGATTTGCCGATGGGAGTGATCCCAGTGAAACACCAGCGCGGCACGCGCGTTCTCGGCGAGCTCGTGTCCCTTGCGCGAATCGTAGTTCGTGACGAACGACACGCGGCCGAGCTCGACATCGAAATCCTTGCACAACACCACGCGCGCCGACGGCTGGCCGGACGCGGTCGCGGTGGCGAGCACCATGGCGTCGGGATTGGGCTGCTGGCGGGCGGCAATGGCCGTGGCCAGCCAGGCGCCGGCGAGGGCCATCGGCTCGGCCGGCAGGGGATCGGGCAGCAGGTCGTTGAAAAGCTCCATGGCCGATATGTTATCCGTGACGCGGCAGCCTTGCAGTCGTGCTTCGCAGCCGATAAAAGCTAGCTCGGTATTCGTAAACAGGGCAATCCATGAC
>DASYKM010000051.1:0-57107 GCA_035995425.1 Steroidobacteraceae bacterium | reverse complement strand
AAGAAGGCTGCCGCCGTGAAGCGTCACCTCAAGCGCAACAGCCCGCGTGAATACTCGGCGCGTCCGCGCCCGAGCTGAGCATCCGTAGATGACGCTCAAAGAGCGCATCACCGAAGACATGAAGACCGCGATGCGATCCGGAGAAAAGGATCGTCTCGCGGTCATTCGTCTTTTGCAGTCTGCAATCAAGCAGCGCGAAGTCGACGAGCGCATCACGCTCGACGACGCGCAGGTCACTTCCGTGCTCGAGAAGATGATCAAGCAGCGCAAGGAATCCATCGCCGCGTTCGAGAAAGGCGCCCGCCCCGATCTCGTGGCGAAAGAAGCCGCGGAGATCGTAGTCCTGCAGCCGTATTTGCCGGCGCAGATGGGCGAAGCCGAGCTCGACGCGCTCATCGCTGAAGCCATCGCTTCCACCGGCGCCGCGTCCATCAAGGACATGGGCAAGGTCATGGGCGTGGTGAAAGCCAAGGCCGCCGGCAAGGCCGACATGGGCGCCGTCGGCGCCCGCATCAAAGCCAAGCTCGGCGGTTAGGCCGCGCGCTCAACCATGGGTGGCAGAGGTCTAGCCACCGCCGGCGCGCTGATCCTCATCGCGCTGGTCTGCATCTCCATCAGTCGCAAGGTCGAAGCCGAACGCCGCCAGCTCGGCCGTTTCCCGCGCAAGCGTCTGCCGCTCGTGATCGGCGGCTCGATCGGCGCGCTCGTGCTCTGCATCCTGGTCGCGCTCGCGATCCTGCGCTGAGCGCAGCGGTAATATTCGGCCATGGCCGGCCGAATCCCCCAAAGCTTCATCGACGACCTGACCGCGCGCGCGGACATCGTCGAGCTCATCGGTTCGCGCGTCGAGCTCAAGAAAGCCGGCCGCGAATACCGCGCCTGCTGCCCGTTCCACAACGAGAAGACCCCGTCTTTCTGGGTGAGCCCGGTCAAGCAGTTCTATCATTGCTTCGGCTGCGGCGCGCACGGCACCGCGCTCGGTTTTCTCATGGAATACGACAAGCTGTCCTTCCCCGAGGCCATCGAGGAACTAGCTAGTCGGCTGGGCCTGGACGTACCGCGTGAGGCCGGTGGCCAGCCGGACACCGCCGGCAGCACCGCGCCGCTCTACGACATGAACCTGCGCGTTGCCAAGTACTTCGCCAGCGTGTTGCCCAACGATGCGCGCGCGAAGGAGTACGTGACGAAGCGCGGGCTCACGCGCGAAACCGTCGACAAATTCATGATTGGTTTCGCCACCAACTCCTGGAACGAAGTACTCAAACGTTTCGGCGCGAAAGACGCCGACCGCAAGGCCCTGTCCGACTGCGGCCTCATCATCGAACGCGAACGGACCGACAGCCGTACATTGGATCGCCACTACGACCGCTTCCGCGACCGGCTCATGTTCCCCATCCGCGATTCGCGCGGGCGGGTGCTGGCCTTTGGCGGGCGAATCATCGACGCCGGCGAGCCCAAGTACCTGAACTCGCCCGAGACCATGCTTTTTCACAAGGGCCGCGAGCTCTACGGCCTCTTCGAGGTGCGCCAGAGCCGCGCGACGCTCAAGCGTCTGCTGGTGGTCGAGGGCTACATGGACGTCGCGCGGCTTCACCAGGCGGGCGTGAACTACGCCGTCGCCACCTTGGGCACCGCCACAACTCCGGAGCATCTGCGCCGCGTCTTCAAGCTGGTGAATGAGGTGGTGTTCTGCTTCGACGGCGACCGCGCCGGCCGCGCGGCGGCGTGGCGTGCGCTCGGTAACGCGTTGCCCGAAGCTCGCGACGGAAGACAGATTCGCTTTCTGTTTCTGCCCGAAGGTCACGACCCGGACTCGCTCGTGGGCGAGGAAGGTCGAGAGGCATTCGAGAAACGACTCGATGGCTCGCTGCCGCTGTCCGAATACCTCGCTTCGGCTCTCGCCGAACAAACGGACTTGGGCCATGCCGACGGGCGCGCGCAGTTCGCCGAACTGGCTCGGCCGCTGGTTACCAAGGTGGTCCCGGGCGTTTATCGCGACCTGCTGATTGATCGTCTGGCAGAGTCTATAAAGCTCACATCAGCCAGATTGAATCAATTATGGTTCAATGAGGTGACTGATTTGGCCGGCAATCATCTGGCTGGCGCGAGCCGCGTATCCGGGTCTGGCTTTGGTGCGTCGACGACCGCGAGGCTGGCGCCGAACCGTCCGCGTGACGGCGGCGGCGGGCGCGGCCTGGTCACCAAAGCGGTCAAACTCGTAGTCCATTTTCCGGCCATCGCCGGCAAGGTATCGGGCGCCCAGCTCACGCAACTCGAGATGACCGACGATCCTGGCTCGCGATTCCTGTTCGAGTTGCTCGACCAGTTGCAGCAAGATCCCGCCGCTCACTCCGCGCAACTCCTGGAGCGCTGGCGGGATCGGCCGGAAGTGGTGCGAATGCGTGCGCTGGCCGGCGAAGAAATGCTCGGCCTCGAGGAGTCCTCTGCAGCACTGGACCTGATCGCCGCGATCGAGACGCTGGCCCTGGAACCGACCCTGCGCCGCTACGACGAACTCCTGGCCAAAACCGATCTCAACGACGATGAGCGGCAGGAACTAAAAGAGCTGAATGTCGCCATACACATGGCCAAGAGCAAGACGAAGCCGGCCGCCTGAGGCAGGGTTTCGAAAACTCGATAAATTCGAGTGGACCAATGACCCTTTTGGCCCGAATCTTGCGTTGTTCCAGGGGTCAAACATGAGCGGAAGTCGTTGAACCAGAGACGATTTTCGCTTTGTCAAGCCGTGGCTCTTTGCGTAGAATGCGCCCCCTTTCCCGCAAGCCACCTTGATCGCACCGTAGGCAACCCCACGGTGTCGTACCTCAATACGCCTTGGGCGTCGGACACTCATGACACAAAAGCACAAGCGGCCCCCTGCTCCTGCCTCGAAAAAGCTGCCGAAAAAGGCGGCGAAGGTTAGCGCTGCCTCGCATTCCAAAGAGCCTCATGCCAAGGAAAAGGGCGCACACGCCGCCCCTCATTCGAAAGACAAGGCCGCCAAGCATGTCGAGGTGAAGAAGCCGGCCGCGAAAGGCAAGGTGCCGGAAAAATCCGTGGCGCCGGTTGCCGATGCCAAGGGCAAAGTCGTCGAGCTCAAGGCCGTGCAGAAGTTAGCTGCCGCGCGCGCGGCGGCTGCCGCCGCGCCCGCTCCTGTCGATGGCAAGAAGGGCAAGAAAGGCAATGCCGAGCTCATCAACCTTCCGGCGCGCCGCAACGTGCTGCCCGAAGAGCGCCAGTCGCAGCTCAAGCTGCTGATCGCGCGTGGCAAGGAACAGGGCTATCTCACCTATTCGCAGGTGAACGATCACCTGCCGTCGGAGATCGTCGATCCCGAGCAGATCGAAGAGATCGTCAACACGATTAACGACATGGGCATTCCGGTGTACGAAAAGGCACCGGACAACGAGAGCATTCTCGCGCCCGAGCCGTCCGCGCCCACCGACGAAGAAGCCATCGAAGAAGCCGCGGCCGCGCTCGCCGCACTCGACGCCGAGCTCGGCCGCACCACCGACCCGGTGCGCATGTACATGCGCGAGATGGGCACGGTGGAGCTGCTGACGCGCGAGGGTGAAATCCGCATCGCCAAGCGCATCGAGGAAGGCCTCGACGCCGTGCGCCTCGCGCTGTCTAACTATCCGTCCACGGCCGAATACCTGCTGCGCGCCTACGAGCCGGTGAAGACCGGCGGCGCACGCCTGGTCGATATCATCGTTGGCTTCATCGACCCGAATGCGCCCGACGTCATCGCGCAACCGCAGAACCCCACCAAGATGGATCTCACGGCCCCGGTGGTCGAAGAGAAGCCGGAAGGTGAAGAGACCGAGGAAGGCGACGGTACCGGCGAGGAAGAGGAAGCAGTCGACACCGGCCCGGATCCGGAAGAGGCCGCGCGCCGTTTCGCGGCGGTGAACAAGTACCTGGCGAATTCGCTCAGCCACATCGAGAAGATGGGCGCGAAGGATCCGAAGACGCTCAAGGTGCGCAAGAAACTGTCCGACGAGTTCATGGAGCTCAAGCTCGCGCCGCGCATGTTCGAGGCGCTGATCGGCAACCTGCGTCACCAGGTGAACCAGATCAGGCAGCTCGAAAAAGAGATCATGATCATTGCGGTCCGCGACGCGGGCATGCCGCGCAAGGAATTCGTGCTCTCGTTCCCGAAGAACGAAACTTCGAACCGCTGGCTGCAGAAGCAGATCAAGGGCGGCAAGAAGTGGTCGAACGCCATGGGCCGCCTGCAGGAAGAGATTTCGCGCCGCCAGGACAAGCTGGGGCTGCTCGAGAAGGACTATCACCTCACCATCACGGACATCAAAGAGATCAACCGTGAGGTCTCGATCGGCGAAGCGAAAGCCCGCCGCGCGAAGAAGGAGATGGTCGAGGCCAACCTGCGCCTGGTGATCTCGATTGCGAAGAAGTACACGAACCGCGGCCTGCAGTTCCTCGACCTCATCCAGGAAGGCAACATCGGCCTCATGAAGGCGGTCGACAAGTTCGAATACCGCCGCGGCTACAAGTTCTCGACGTATGCGACCTGGTGGATCCGCCAGGCCATCACGCGTTCGATCGCCGACCAGGCGCGCACCATTCGTATTCCGGTGCACATGATCGAGACCATCAACAAGCTGAACCGCATTTCGCGGCAGATGCTGCAGGAGATGGGCCGCGAGCCGACGCCCGAAGAGCTGGCCGTGCGCATGGAGATGCCCGAGGACAAGGTTCGCAAGGTGCTCAAGATCGCCAAGGAACCAATCTCGATGGAAACGCCCATCGGCGACGACGAGGACTCACACCTCGGCGACTTCATCGAAGACACGAGCGTGGCCTCGCCGATCGACCAGGCGACCATGGAGTCGCTGCGCGAAACCACCCATTCGGTACTTGCGCAACTGACCCCGCGTGAAGCCAAGGTGCTTCGTATGCGGTTCGGCATCGACATGAACACCGACCACACGCTGGAAGAAGTGGGCAAGCAGTTCGACGTGACGCGCGAGCGCATCCGTCAGATCGAGGCGAAGGCGCTGCGCAAGCTGCGTCATCCGTCGAGGTCGGAGCAACTGCGAAGCTTCCTCATCGAAGACTAAGAAGATAAAGAAAGGCCGCCCCTTCATCCAAAGAAGGGGCGGCCTTTTCATTGGCGAACGCAGGGAGAAAGACCATGCCGACTTTCCGCCGCATGCTGCTCGGGTGGCTGGCTGCCGCCGCGTTGCCATTGAGTGCCATGGCCGCGGAAGGCGCGCGTAACGATTTCGAATGCGATACGCCCGCCGGCCACTTCTCGAGCTGGAACCGCACGGTGTCGAGCGGGGCCATCGAGATATCCGGCAAGGTCGTCCTCAACGAGGTGCGTGAAGACAAGAAGTGGACCACGGTCGCGAACGTGCTCCTGCGTCACGGAAAAGACCGCGCCGGCCGATTTGGCATCCGGTTCTACACGGACAAGGAAACGTCGAACTTGCTGTACATCGAGCTGTTGAAGGTCGGTGGGCGCGCTCCGATTGGCACCGGCTCCACGCGCCATTCAAAGAAGCCGATTGCGTTCTCGCTGCGGCTCAATGCTTCAGGCCTGCTCACCGCCGCGGTCGCGGGCTCTGAAGCCACGACCCAACTGGTCGACTTCAAGCCGGATTCATTTGAAATCAATTGCTCGACCGGCGATTTCGATTTCACCGATGTGACCGTGAGCGAGAAATAGTCGGGACGCCCGTGCGGCAATTCCGCGCCAACCGTCACCTGGCGCTTGTCTTGCCGGCGCCGGGTGCGGAATCAGCATCGGCACCCGCTCACGATATTCGCGATACGCCTGCCCGAGATGCGCCCGTACGGCGTAGAGAAACGTGGCGAAGAACACGGCGTAGCAGGCCACGCCATACAAGAAGATGGTGAGACGCTTGAACATGATGGAACTCCCGCAAATCGAAGCCGGGACGTTGGGCCTCGAGCGTGGGAGCGGGCGTGGAATCGCCCGTGGAAGCTTCAGCGCGGTCTATTTGCCGACGGCGATCGAATATTCGACGTGCAGGTCGCAGGGCGTCTTGCCCAACCGACCACGGACTCGTTCGCCCTTGCAGGTCGTATGACCGGCAGCGGCGTCATGGCCCTGGCTGGCCACGTCCGCGACTGGCGCGGCGAGATCGAATTCACCATTGCAGCTGGCGTACGGGCACGGATACACAAAATACGCGCGCGCCGGCGGGTGCAGCACGATTGACTGCGGCGCCGGGGGCTGCAGAGATTCGTCGCTGAACGCGAAGTCGATGCGAATGGAAGCGAGCTGCGGAAACTGCACGCGCAGTTCCTTAGACGCCATGCGATTGCGCCGCTGCTTTTCGCGCAGGATGTTTCGCGCCCCTTCGGGGCCGACCGTGGTGAATTTCATGTTCGGGTAATCATCGCTACGACACGAGCGGGCCGAAGGCCCGCTCGCGCCATCGCAGACGAAGTCTTAACGACGACCGTAGCCGCCGCCACCACCACCGCCGCCACCGCCGCCGCGGGGCTTGTCCTGGGCCTCATTGACCTTCAGCGGACGACCGCCAAAGTCCTGGCCATTCAGCGACTGCATCGCCTTCTGCGCATCGGCGCTCGACATTTCGACGAAGCCGAAGCCGCGCGGCTGGCCCGTGTCACGGTCGTTCACCAGGGCGACTTTGTCCACGTTACCGTGGGTCGCGAACAAGGCGCGCACCGAATCTTCGGTGGCACTGAAGGGAAGATTTCCAACGTAAAGTTTGGTCAAGAGAATACTCACTAAGTAAATGTAGATAGGCAGGGGAACCCTGCGAGAGCGACTCTGGCCAAACGCTGCGTCAGGACGACGCGAAAGCCCAGGGGCGGACAAGACGAGGAATCACAAGCCGGGCGCGAATGTACATGAAAAGCCCGCCTTTTGCCGTAGTTTTAACGCGGGGGCCCCAGCAAGGGCTGTGTCAGCTTCACGCGAATAAGGTAACCGGCGTGGTTAGGGTGCACGCGGTCCTCTACCCACAGGTCCTCACGCGGCTGGCCCTCTGGCGAGAGCATGGCACCCCACAAATCGACGAAATCGAGGCCCGCACCGCTGGAAAACTGGCTGGCGATGTATTGCTGCACCGCCCGGTTGGCCGCAATGCGTTGTGGCGCCTCGTCCCAGCGCCCAGGGCCTGGCGTGATGCTCGAATAGACGACCCGGACGCCCGGAAGCCTGGCGTGCACCAGCGCGACGAATTGCTGGAAATCCGCCAGCAACTGCGCCGGCGTGCGCCCGTTGTGAACGTCGTTGCCACCCACGTGCAGCACGATGAGCCTTGGTTTGTAGGGAATCACCAGCCGGTCGACGTAGCGGAGGAGGTCGGGAAACTGGAAGGAGTCGATGCCCCTGTTGATCAGGGTGTACCCCGGCAGGTCTTCGTGGATGGTCTTCCAGCGGTAGAACTGGGAATCCCCCGCAAACAGGATGGCCTCTCGCGGCGGTGGGTTGGCCTTGTCGCCTGCCTCGTACTCGAGCACTTTCTTCTCGAATCGCTCCTGAAGACCGGGAGCCTGTCCTTGCGATGCATTGGCCGCTGCCAGCAGGATAGGTCCCATGGTGACTGCGTTCAGAAAAGTGCGGCGCGTGAGCATTCTGCGTTCCCCCGGAGTTGCCGGGCACGCTAAGCGAGCCGCGGACCGCGGACAAGCCCGGTGATCGGCGAGCTCGAAGAGGCGTTTCTACGCGCCTGCCCGTCGTTCGACGCGACCCTGAAAACGCTGCGCGAGGACCACAAGCTCTTCGGCGCGGATCTTCGAACCGAGCTCACCGAGATTCTCGACCGTCTCGGTTTTCACCTCGGCAGCACGGCCAAGGTAATTCCGACCGACGAAATGGTGAAGGTGTTGAAAGTGGTCGAGCGCGTGCTCGCCGACGGCAGCGACCAGCAGAAGTGGGCGGTGACCCATTTTCTGATGACATCGCTGCAAAGCTCGATCAAGGCTGCCGGCTTTCGCGCCGATGCATTGCTGCCGACCCTCGGTCCGACGACCGCGACCTGGTGGAACGATCTCGAGAAAAATCCCAGTGCCGCCAAGGACTGGTAGCTAGGTTCGCCTCGCCAGAGCGCCGCGGAAGATGTCGAGAGCATCGGCGTAGCCGCTGCGCACGGCCCCGAAGCCGATGCGCAAATGCGCCGGCATCTCGAAGCAATCGCCCGGCGCCGCGAGCACGCCGGCCTTCGCCAGTGCTTCGCACAATGGGCGCGCATCGCGCCCATCACGAAGCCAGGGGAAGCAGGTAGTGCCGCCGGCCGGCGGCGCCCATCCGAGCACTGCGCGGTGCTCGTCCATGAAATGAGCCAGCAGCGCAAGGTTGGCGCGCGCGGTCGTCTCGAGGCGCGCGAGAATTGCGGGCGCGTTCGCCAGCGCGTGCGCACCGACGGCTTCAGTGAGCGGCGAGCCCGAAATCGTGAGATAGCTGCGCATGTCGAGCAGTGCTTCACGGCGCCCGGCGTCCCCATCGATGAGCCAGCCGATGCGCAGTCCCGGAATCGACAGTGCCTTGGCAAAATCGCCGAGCACGATCGTGTTCGGCAGCGCGCTCGCGCTGCCGACGCGGTCGCCGAAGTACAAAGGGTGGTACACCTCGTCGACGATCAGCGGGATTCCGCGCGCGGCCAGAGCGTCAGCCAGCTTGCGCTGCTCCGCGGCTGCCATCATCGAGCCGGTGGGATTGTGTGGCGTGTTCACGAACACCACGCTCGTCGCCGCATCCACTGCCGCCAGCACGTCGGCCGCGGTCTGCGCGAAGCCCTGCTCGCGATTCAATTCGTACTCGCGCACCGTGAGGCCCCAGGTCCGCGCCAGCACCGGCACAGCCGGATATGCCGGTTTCGGCACCACGATGGATCCACCCGCGTCCGCGAACAGGCAAGTCAGCGCGACGATGGCCTCGGATGCGCCGGTCATCACGAGCACATGCTCGGGATCGACGCCGTGCAGCGCCGCAATGCGCTCGCGGAGTAGTTTGCCGCCCGCGGGCGGTGCGTAGGAAAGCGTGAGATCCGCGAGCGTTGCCGGACTGCCGCCGCCCAGGCTCATGAGCTCGGCGAAGGTCCACAGCGGACCCGTGCTCGAGGCGAGGTTGTAGCGAATGGGCGGCGACGCGAATTCGTGTGCCGCCAGCCAGGCGTCGAGCTTGAATGGCGGGAGTTTCATGGCGGTATGATCCCGCGCAGGCCGGATGCGCACAATGTCGCCTGATGCGCCGGGGCGCACGGCCGTATCTTGACAGTCAGCCCTTGAGGAAGTCGCGAATGGATTTGAATCTCACCGGCAAGCTCGCGTTCGTGTCCGGAAGCACCGCGGGCATCGGCTATGCCATCGCCGAGACGCTGGCGGCCGAAGGCGCCCGGGTGATCGTGAACGGGCGTACGCCGGCGGGCGTGGACGCGGCGGTGGCGTCGATCCGCAAGACGACTAACAAAGAGGTCATCGGCTTCGCCGGCGACCTGGGTTCGGCCGCGGCCGCCGAAATGCTGTTCCGCAAGCATCCCGGCATAGAGATACTGGTGAACAACCTCGGCATCTTCGAGCCGAAGCCGTTCGAGGAGATTCCCGACGCCGACTGGATGCGATTGTTCGAAGTGAACGTTCTGAGTGGCGCCCGCCTGGCGCGGCTGGCGCTGCCCGCCATGCGTCACGCCAACTGGGGCCGCATCATTTTCATTTCCAGTGAAAGCGGCGTGCAGATACCGGCGGAGATGGTTCACTACGGCATGACCAAGGCGGCGCAGATCGCCGTCGCGCGCGGCATTGCCGAATCCGTCGCCGGCACCGGTATCACCGTGAACAGCGTGCTCCCCGGCCCCACCAAGTCGCGCGGAGTCGGCGATTTCGTCGACGCACTGGCGAAGGAACAGGGCAAGTCCGGCGCGGAATTCGAGAAGGAATTCTTCGAGCACGTGCGGCCGACGTCCCTGCTCAAGCGCTTCAGCTCGCCGCAGGAAGTCGCGTCATTGGTTGCCTACGTCGCAAGCCCGCTTTCTTCCGCCACCACCGGCGCCGCATTGCGCGTCGATGGCGGCACGGTGAAAAGCGCGTTCTAGCGCCGCGGCACGCATGTTTCAGTTCAGCCGCAAACTCGCGTACGTATTCGGCGTCGTCCTGCCGATTCTCGAGACTATCCGCCGCTTCCATCAGCTCGGCGACATACGTGCCTGGCCGACGTGGCTCGACGACATCCTGCTTGGAGCTCTCTTGTTGACCGGCGCACGCATGACTTCCGGCCTGCGCTATCACAACGCCAAGTACCTCGTGGCGGCGTGGGGTGTCACCTGCGGCATGGGCTATGCCAGTTTCTTCGGCCAGGTGCTGCACCTCGACTTGCCGGATCCGGCGGGAATTCCCTCGCTCTGGGTCGCCGTCATCAAGGGCTCAGGATTCGCGCTCGCCATCGTCGCGTTGATCGGCGCGTTGAAGCCCGCGCCGGCAGCCGACGCGCTCGTCAATCATCCAGAACGCCTCGAACAAATGCTCGACCCCACGGACGACGCCTGATGAACAATCCAACCGATTACGAATCCATGCTCGAGGTCGCCATCGCCGAGGCGCGCCGCGGCCTCGACGAAGGCGGCATACCCATCGGCGCCGCGCTGTTTCACGACAGCGGCAAGTTGTTAGGCTGCGGCCACAACCGGCGCGTGCAGGAGGGCGACCCCTCGGTGCACGGCGAGACCGATGCATTCCGCAAGGCGGGCCGGCAGCGCCGCTATCGCGACACCATCATGGTGACCACGCTCGCGCCCTGCTGGTATTGCAGCGGGCTGGTGGTGCAGTTCCGGATCGGAACGGTGGTGGTCGGCGAGTCGCGCACCTTCCAGGGCGGCATCGACTGGCTGCGCGAACGCGGCGTCAAGGTGGTGGACCTGGCCTCGCGCGAATGCGAAAAGATGTTAGGCGACTACATCGCCGCCAACCCGGAGATATGGAACGAGGACATCGGCGAGTAGCCGCTGTCCGGCGGGTCAGCGCACGGGCTCCTGCGCGCCAGGCTCGATGGTGTAGGCGAGCGTCAGCTGGCAGGGCGTACGGCCATTCTTGTCGCGCACGCGCTGGCCACCACATTTCTGGCTGCCCTTGCAATGCGCCTCGTGCGAACGTGCCAGTTCCGCCACCGCGCTGCTGAGATCGAACTCGCCGTCGCAATCGGCGTACGGACAGGGAAACACGAAATAAGCCTGGGTCGGCGGATGCATGACCAGCAGGTGCGGCGCGGGCGCGGAGATGTCCGGGTCGGATTCGCTGAACCCGAACTGAAGTTTCAGCGAGGTGAACTGCGGGTACATGACGCGCATGACCTGCGCGGTGGCGCGATCGCGCCGCTGCCGCTCGCGCAGCTGGTTGCGGCTGTTGGCGCTGGTGAATCTCACTGCGCCTCCTTGGTCTCCGTGGAGACCGGCCCAACGTCGACGACCGGGACGCCGCCCGCTTCCGTCGATTCGGGCGTCTCGGGATCGCCGGGATTCACTCGCGCGAGTTTCTTGGCGAGCTTTTCCTGCTGGCGGGCCTTGCGTGCGTTTTCTTTCTGCCGCTTGGCCTGGTTGTAGTTAGTCTTTGCCAAAGGATCGGTCTCCGGCCGCTGAGAGCAGCGTCAATTCGTGGCAGGCCGCCTGCGTGCCGGGATTTCGTCCCGGCACGAAGATGTTGAGGCAGGAATCGTCGCCATACAGCATGCCGGCAGCGGTGCGCACGTGGGCGAAAGGCCCGAGCATCACCGGCACGTCATTCGCCCCCATCGAGAAGCGCAGCTTCACCGGCCCCTCGCAATCGAGCTCGCGATGCATGCGCCCGCTCAGCTGCCAGCAACCATCCACGCAACGTGCGACCAGGTAGTTCTCCGGGCCACGCAGCGTTCCGTCGGCGTGGAAGCGGAAGAATGTGGCGACCGTCAGCGTGGGCGCGTCACCTTTGATGGAGCGAAAGTTCAGTCGCAGCATGTAGCGTGGGTTTACCTTCAGCGCCGGTTATAACCGCCGCCGCCGCCGCCACCACCACCGCCGCCACCACCGCGGGGCTTGTCCTGCGCTTCGTTGACCTTGAGCGGACGACCGCCAAAGTCGCGACCGTTCAGCGCCTGCATGGCCTTCTGAGCGTCGGCGCTCGACATTTCCACGAACCCGAAGCCGCGCGGCTGACCGGTATCGCGATCGTTGATCAGCGCGACCTTGTCGACGTTGCCGTGTTCGGCGAACAGCGTGCGCACGGAGTCTTCGGTGGCGGAGAAGGGGAGATTTCCAACGTAGAGTTTCGTCATGGATGAATTCCGATGATCAGTGGACCGTCGGAAAATCCCGCCGGTCGGTTCGCGAATGCTTTGAGGTGGCAGACTCTGGGTGAGATCGCGTCGGACGACGCGGTTCCAGGGACGGACAAGACGAAGGATCACAAGCCGGGGCTCAAAATACCGCAATTGAGCCGCCCGCACGGATCTAAATGGGCACAGCCCGCCAAATTCCGGTGCCGAGGCCCCGGCTAAGCGGGCGGCCCAGCGCCGAGCCGTTCAACGACGAGTAATGACAACCTCGAGATACGGTGCATCCACCACCATCGTGCTGTCGGTTGCGCGGTTGAACCGTGCCACGAGTTCTAACAGCTCCGAGCGCATTGCGCGTTTGCGGTCGGCATCGAGCAGCGCGAAAGCCTTCTGCACCGGAAGATAGGTGGTACGCAGCTTGTCGACCCAGTCCATGGGCGTACGGCTGCGCAGCGTGACCTGCTTGCGCGTGGTCCAGATGGAACCGTAGGCTCCGAACAATTCCTCGAGGCGCGGAATGGTCCCCCAGAGGAAGGGTGACACCGCCGGCGAAGCCTGCGGCGTGTGCCGGGCGACGGTCGTGAACAGCTGGCCAATGAATCCCTCGGGGGTCCAGTTGGCGAGGCCGACTCGCCGACCGCGCCGCACCACGCGGATCATTTCCGAGGCCGCGCGCTCCTGGTCGACGGCGAACATGGTGCCGAACGCCGAGATGACGGCGTCGAAACTCTGATCCGCGAACGGCAGTGCTTCGGCGTCGCCGTCCATGAAACGGACTCCGAGTGCCTCGGCCTCGATTCGCGGACTGGTGCGCGGCGTCATGTCCGAGGCACAGACCGCCGCGGTCACGTCGCACCAGCGGCGCGCGGCGGCGAGCGATGCGTGAAAGTTGCCGGCGGCGACGTCGAGTACGCGCTCGTCCTGGGCCAATTTCACGGTTTCACAGAGCTCCTCGCTGACGATCTGCAGCACATTGCCAACGACGGCATAATCCCCGCTCGCCCACGCCGACTGCTGACGCGCATGGACGGTCCGATGATCGATTCTGGGAGCGTTTCGAGACAGAGCAGCGTTCATGAACATCCTTTTCCTTCCAATTTTCGAGCGCAACGTTAGGCCCGCGGCGTGGTAACGACCGTGGGAATGCGCGTGGAATCGCTCGCTTTCAGGCTGCTGGGGTCCTTGCAGCTGTCGCGCGGCGGCGAGCTGTTGACCTTGCCTTCGTCGCGCAAGGTGCGCGCGTTGCTCGGCTAC
Organism: Steroidobacteraceae bacterium; assembly: GCA_035995425.1. Classification (GTDB taxonomy): domain Bacteria; phylum Pseudomonadota; class Gammaproteobacteria; order Steroidobacterales; family Steroidobacteraceae; genus CADEED01. Next base: position 43,588 of record DASYKM010000051.1, on the reverse strand, counting down.
CTGGTCCTGGCGAGCCGGCCGGTGACCCGTTCGCAGATATGCGAGCTGCTGTGGGACGTGCCCAGCGACCCGCGTGGCGAGCTGCGCTGGTGCCTGTCCAAGATTCGCGGACTCGTCGACGAGAAGGGACGCAAACGCGTCATCACCGACGGGAGCACGATCCGCATCGACCTGACGGATTGCCGCGTCGACACGCTCGAGGTCACGCGCGCTCCCGAACACGGCATCAGGAAGTTAGGCGTCGCGCAGCAGGAGGAGCTCGCGGCGCAGTTCGGCGGCGAGCTGCTCGAGGGGCTCGAGATCGCGCGCAGCCCCATGTTCGATGCCTGGATAACCGCCGAACGCCGGCGCTTCCGTGGCATCCACGCCGTGCTGCTCGAAAACCTGTCGCGATCGCTGCCCGATGCCACGGCGGCACCCCATATAGATGAGTGGCTGAAGCTCTCCCCTTTCGACCGCCAGGCGCACGAGCTGCTGCTGTCGATGCTCGCGCGGCAGGGCCGCATCGCCGAGGGCGAGTCGCACCTGACAACGGCCTGCAAACTATTCGAATCCGACGGACTCGACAGCGCGCCGCTGCGCGATATCTGGCGCGGCGCCCGCGAGACGATGGCCGCACCCGGCCCGACCGGCACCGTGGAACTCGTCCACGCCGACCTCACCGAGATCCGCAGGATCGCGCCTGACGGAGCTGGTTCCGCGCGGCGCGCGTCCATCGCGGTGATGCCGTTCGTGGATCGCTCCTCCGAAGCCGACAAGCGCGGTGGCGCGGCCGACGCCCTCGCCTACGACGTGATCACGCGCCTCGCCAAGCTGCGCAGCATGTTCGTCATCGCGCAAGGCACCACGTTTGCGCTGCGCGATCGCGCCGTGGGTCCCGACGAAGCCGGGCGCATCCTCAACGTCGACTACGTGGTCAGTGGTTCCGTGCGACGCAATGGCAAGAAGTTCACCGTGAGCGCCGACCTCATCGAGACACGCACCGCGCGCATCGTGTGGGCCGAGGTCTTCGACGAGAAGATCGACGACACGCTCGAAGTGCTCGATGAAATCGGCAACCGCATCGTCGCCTCGGTCGCCCACGAAATCGAAATGGTCGAGCGCAACCGCGCCATCCTCAAACCACCGAGCTCACTCGATGCCTGGGAGGCGCATCACCGCGGCCTGTGGCACATGTATCGCTTCAACAAGGCGGACAACGAACGCGCGCGGCAGTTTTTCGCGCAAGCGGTGGGACTCGACCCCACCTTCGCGCGCGCCTATGCCGGGCTGTCGTTCACGCATTTCCAGAATGCCTTCCTCGGCTGGAAGAAGGCCGCAACCGAAATCGATCGCGCTTTCGACTCCGCCGGCAAGAGTCTCATGGTCGACGATCGCGATCCGGCGGCGCACTGGGCCATGGGGCGCGCGCTGTGGCTGCGCGGCAGCCAGGATCAGTCCATCGTCGAGCTGGAGCGCTCGGTGGACCTCAGCCCCAACTACGCCTCCGCGCACTACACGCTCGCGTTCGTGCATTCGCAGTCGGGCGATCCGCGCGCCGCCATCTCCTTCTCCGATCATTCGCGGCAACTCTCGCCGTTCGATCCGCTGCTGTTCGCCATGCTCGGCACCCGCGCGGTCGGCCTGGCGCGCCTCGGTGAATACGACGAAGCCGCGGAGTGGGCCATCAAGGCGGCGGCGCGCCCGAATGCGCACCAGCACATCATGGCCATCGCCGCGATCACGCTCGGGCTCGCCGGGCGCATCGATGAGGCCGGCGCCTACAAGGCGCGCATCCGCGAGCGCGTCCCTAACTACACCTGGGCGGATTTCCTCGCGGCATTTCGCATGGCGCCGGAGGCCGAATCGACCTTCAAGCAGGGAGCGAAGCTCATTGGTATCAAGTAGGGAACTGCTGCTGTTCGCGCTGGCGGCACTCGTCATGGTGCTCACGCCGGGGCCCAACATGGTCTACCTGATATCGCGCTCGCTGTGCCAGGGGCGAAAGGCTGGCGTCACTTCATTGTTTGGTGTCGCTGCCGGTTTCCTGGTGCACATGTTCGCCGCCGCCGCCGGGCTCACCGCCGTGTTCATGGCGATTCCGCTGGCGTACGAGGTGCTCAAATTCCTGGGCGCCGCGTATCTGGTGTGGCTCGCGTGGCAAGCCGTCAAGCCGGGCAACAGGTCATCACCGTTCGAGCCGCGCGCGCTGTCGCCGGATTCTCCCTTCAGGCTCTTCGCCATGGGTTTCCTGACCAACGCACTCAATCCCAAGATCGCCGTGTTCTATTTGTCGGTGTTCCCCCAGTTCGTGAGCCCCGAACACGGGTCGGTATTCCGACAGAGCGTGGAGCTGGGACTGGTCCAGGTAGTCATGAGCTTCGGCGTAAATCTGATGTTGATTCTCTCGGCGGCCCGTCTGGCGGCCTGGTTCGCGAAAAACCCGCTCTGGCTCGCCGTGCAGCGATGGATCATGGGCTTCGTGCTCGCCGGGCTCGCGGTGCGGCTGGCGCTGGACCCTCGGCGCGGCCCTTCGCCGTAGCCAATCGTCGCAATTGACCGGTCGTGGTGGCTGTGATTTATTGACCGCGCAAAGGGGGCTTCCATGAAAACGATCCAGATGCTCGTCGCCGTCACGTTGTTAGGCGCCGCTTCCGTCGCCGGCGCGCAGATCAATATGCCGAATCCGGGCGCGCCCGGCGGGTCGTACGACACCGCCATCCGCATCGTCGTCACCAACGACTTCATGGTCGACCGCTCCATCAATCGCTGGCTGCGCGCGCACTATCCGGGATGGAACTACGAACCACACGAGTTCCAGGAAATCGGCACTGAAAAATACGCGATCGTCTACATCACCGCCGCGAACAACCCCGGGCGTCGCGTGTATTTCCGCGTGCTCAGCTCGCAGCGCGAGGGCAATGACGACGGCGGCGCAAGCTTCCCCTAGCAGGGTTGATGCACTGCGATCCGGCCGATGAGGCGCGCAGATTACGTCGGCGCAATCTGATAGCTGGAACCAACCGCCCGGTTCATACTCGCCGCATTCTGCAGACCTAACAAGATCAAACCCGTATTCGAGGAGACCCCGATGCGTATCGCGAAGATGTTCCTGGCGTTCGCCGCCACCACCCTGCTGATGGCCGGCTGCGCCAACCAGAAAGAGCCCGCCGAAAAGGCCGTGGCGCAGGTCGAATCCTCGCTGGCCGAATTCAAGGCGGATGCCGAGAAGTACGCGGCGGAAGACCTCAAGGGCGTGGAAGACTCGGTCACCAAGCTCAAGAACAACCTGGCCAGCAAGGATTACAGCGCGGTAGTCATCGGCGCTCCGGCGGTTGCTTCCGCGGTGAGATCGCTCAAGACGACGGTGGAGGCCAAGAAGGCCGACATGGAAGCGACCATCGCAGCAGCGCAAGCCGAATGGACCGACCTCAGCGCCAAGATGCCGCCGATGGTCGAGGCCATTCAAAAGCAGGTCGATTCGCTCACCAAGTCGCGCAAACTTCCGAAGGATCTCGACAAGGCCGGGTTCGACACGGTCAAAGCCGACTTCGAGACGCTCAAGACCGATTGGACCACCGCCAGCTCCGACTTCGCTTCGGGCGCGGCCGCCGAGGCTGTTCGCAAGGCGCGGGCCGCGAAAGCCAAGGGCGAAGAAATCCTCGCCAAGCTTGGAGTGAACGTGAACGGCTGATCGGCAGTCAGGGCTGAAGATCGATGCGCCCGACGATCACGCGGTTGACGCGCGCCGGTACCGAAAACTCCAGCGGCAGGAAGTAGTCGGTCCACTCGCGCGGCACGATGTAGAACACACGCAGGCCCGGCTTCCGGAAGTAGCTCAGCTTCCAGGTGTTCAACATCGCTTCCGCCTCGTCGGCGAACAGGCCCTGCGCGATCAGCGCTCGCTTGAGCGAGCCGCGAAGTGCCGCGGCATCGTGATAGTCGCCCGCTGAAAAGCGTTTGAGCGCCGCGACTTCCTTGCCCGCGGCATCCTTGCGCAGGGTGATCGCGCCATGCTCGCGGAAGGCGACCGATCCATCCGCGCGCACGTCGGCCAACCAGACGCCCGGCAAGGTCGCCGCGGCTGCGTCGAGCCACAGAAGATTCGTCGGAGCCAGCAACCTCAGCTGGCCGTGCGCCAGCCGCGTCTGCAGCAGTGCATCGAGATGCGCGACGCCGCGATAGAAAATGTATTGCTCGCCTTCGCCCGCCGCCGGATCGAACACACTGACGGAATTCACCTCGCGCGGCGCGAGCCAGATCGGGTTGTTGGTGAGCGGTGCGACCACGGTGTCGTGCAGCCGCAGCCCTTTCCATTGCAGGGTGCCGACGACGTAGTTGTCGAGCTTGACGCCGTTCCATGGCTTGATGACGCCCGCCTCTTGCTTGTCCTGTAAGCGCTCGGAGTCGAGGGCCACCGTGGCCGACGCTTCCGGGAAATACTCGTTGAGCACGCCGCCGCGAAACCGCACCTTGATGTCTATCGGCGTATCGAACGATTTGCCCGCTGGCGGGTGAAAGTAGATGACCGGCGTTTCCAGCCGCATGGTGACGTCCGGGCGGCCTGGAATATACGGGCGCTTGCCGAGAACGAGATCGGGCTTGTCGCGCGTTGCTTCGGGCTCGTAGCGATGCACGAAATCCGGCAGCACTTCGGATTCGTCGATACGGTTGAGGCCCACCGCGGGAACGCCAGCCGCGTCGTGGATGGTGGTGATGGTGCCCCACTCGTGAATCACGAGATCCGCGGCGGATGCCGTGCCGAACGTGGCCAGCAAGACCGCAAACAACATTTGCTTGTGCATGGCGGCCGATTCTCCGCTGTGGATGGGCGCCTGTTCTGACAATCTTCAGACAACGACAGTCGCGCTTTGGTTCGCGCCGGCCACGCCCGACAATCAGGTGGCCCGGGCCGGCCCCGCCACCATGCGCCTGCGAACCAGCGCCTGCCGCGCTTCCCACTCTTTCTCCGGTTCCATCTTGACGATGAACTCGGACTGGCCGCCGGAGTGCGTTGCAACAGGAACGCCGTCGCGATAGAGCACGCGGTTGTTAGTGAGCGCCGGCACGCGCGCACCCGGCGTGACGATGCCGGTGAGATTGAGCGGATCGGCGCCACTCAACGAGACGAGATCGCCGCTCGCTTCCTGGCGGCGGATGGCACGCATCGAGGAAACCGCGTCGGGCAGCGCGTACTGCTCGCCGCTCATGCCCGCGACGAAACGCCCGCCGCGGATCTTTCCCTGAGCCTCGAGCCGGCGGAACACGCGCAGCAGCGCATGCCAGGGCGGCAGCCAGTCGGCTTCGCGCTCCAGCACTTTGCGGAAGACGACTCCATAACGGCGCAGCAGGATTTCCGCCACCTGCTCCAGGGCCTCGGCGTCGTTCTTGGCGGCGCCCCTGCGAATCAGGCTCCAGCGCCCGGCATCCTCGAGGCCGAACAACGCCACGCGGCGCCGGCGTGCCACGAGCTGGCGGCGCTTGTCGCTCGGGATGAGCAGCGCGCGCAAACCCGAGTAGCTGTCGGCGTTCACGAGCCCGGCCGATACCAGCTCGCCGAGCGCGGTCTCTGCCTGGGAGCGCAGTAGATTGGTGCCGCTGACCAGGTCGTCGAAGAACGAGGCCCCGTGAACACTGAAGTAGTCGAACAATGCGCGGGCCCCATGACTCAACTGCATCTCTTCGTGCGGGGCCGCGGCCAGCGAATGCCACAGCGACCAGTTCCGGCGCGTCACCAGCGCGATCGGCGTGGTGCGCACCGGCGCCGCTCCCGCATTCTTCGCGGGCGTGAGCCGCGCCCACAGCGCACGCCCGGCAAGGCACAGGCTGTCGAGCCAGTGCGGGTCGTACTCGTTGAGACGCGCGGCCAGCACGTCGCTTTCCCAGGCAGCGGCCGGAATTTCGTAACCCTCGAGTTGCGTGATGACCGCCGCGAGACTCTCCACGCCTTCGGGTTTGGGCTGCCGCGTCACGCCCTGCCAATCGAACAGGAAGCGCATGAAGTCCGCGCCCGAGACCGGTTCGATTTCGGCGCGCAGGGTCTTGATGGTGTAGCGATGGATGCGCGCCAGCAGCCGGCGTTCGCACCACTCGAGCGTGGCGTCGCCCAATTGCACGGCCTCGGATGCGCTGGCCTCTTCGGTGAATCGCCCGCGCATCACGAAACCTTCGCTTTCGAGCTCGGCCAACGCGACCGCGATGCATGAAGACTCGACGTTGAGTGTCTCGGTGAGATCCCGCGCAGTGCCGGGCCCCAGGCCTTGCAGACGTCCGCGCACCAGCTCGGTGACCGCGGCCTCGCGCGTCCAGGTGCGCGCGGCAACGATCTCGGGCGGCGCATCGAGCGGCGGGTCGAGCCGGTTCAGCGGGTAGATAGCCTGGATCATGGGCAGGCATTCGGCGCAGATCCAGTAGATGCTGTCACCGCTTTGCGTGTGGAAGTGGAGGCGCGTCGCGCGCCGCGCGGCGATGAGCTGTTCCAGGTGCGGCGCCCAGCGCGCGCTCGTCCCCTCCTGGTCGGTCAGCAGACCGAGTGAATTCAGCGCATCGTGAAGCTCATCGGGATTTGAAACGTCGGGCCAGGCTTCCTCGCGCACCTGAGCGATCGCCGCCGGATCGAGCTTACCCATGTCCGCCGCGGTTTCCGGATCGAGCCAGCGCCGCTGCGACACGGCGTTGGTGCGGCGCTCTTCGAGCGGCGCGTCGTCGAGGAAGGCATATGGTCGCGCGCCGAGGATTTCCGCGGCCAGCGGCGAAGGCGTGGGCAGGTCTTTGGCGATCACCTTGATGCTGCCTTCTTCCAGGCCGCGCAACATCGCTTTCAACCCATCGAGGTCCATGGCTTCGTGCAGGCAGTCGGTGAGAGTTTGTTTGACGAGCGGATGGTCGGGAATCTCGCGCGGGCCGGAGAGGTTTTCCGCGCAGGCGATCTGGTCCGGGAAGACCACGGCGATGAGGTCTTCGGCGGCCATGCGCTGGATCTGCGGTGGCGTGCGCTTGCCGCCGGAGCTGCGGCGAATCGCCAGTGAGATGCTGGCGTTCCAGCGCCACCGCGCGGTGAACATGGGTGAATCCAGCATGGCCTGGATCAGCGTGTCCTCCACGGACTTGCTGTTGAGAAACCTGGCGACGCTCGCGAGCTCGAAGCTGTGGGTTTCGCCGAGCGACAGCACGATGGCGTCCTCGGTGGCCGCGGCCTGCAGCTCGAAGTTGAAAGTGCGGCAGAATTTCTTGCGCAGCGACAGCCCGAACGCGCGGTTGATGCGCGCGCCGAACGGCGCGTGGATGATGAGCTGCTGGCCACCCGATTCGTCGAAGAATCGTTCGAACACCAGGGTGTCGAGCGTGGGTAGTTTGCCGAGCACGGCTTTCGCGGCGCCGAGATAGTCGACGAGCTGATGCGCGGCGGCTCGCGGCAGGAGATAGCGCTGCTCGACGGTATCGATGGCGCGCGCGATCGTATCGTTGTTGACTTCAGGCAACAGCGCTTCGACGTCGGCACGCAGGCGCGAAACCGAGGCGGAAAGCTCATCGGTGCGCGCCGGCGCTTCACCCAGCCAGAACGGAATGCTGGGCGGCTGACCCTTGGCGTCTTCGACGCGCACCCGCCCGGCTTCCACGCGCAACACGCGATAGGAGGTGTTGCCGAGCTGGAAGACATCGCCGGCCAGACTCTCGATGGCGAAGTCTTCGTTGAGCGTTCCGACGAGGATTCCGGCGGGCTCCAGCAACACCTGGTAATCCGCGTTGTCGGGGATGGCACCGCCGCAGGTGATGGCGGTGAGGCGCGCGCCCTTGCGCGCGCGCAGCACGTGGTTGACCACGTCGCGATGTAGATAGGTGCCGCGGCGGCCGCGCTTGGTGCTGATGCCGTCGGCGAGCATGCGCACCACGGCGTCGAAATCCTTGCGCTCGAGGTTGCGGTAGGGATAGGCGCTGCGCATGAGGCCGAAGAGCTCGTCCTCGCCGTATTCGCGGGCCGCGACCTCGGCGACGATCTGCTGCGAGAGCACGTCGAGCGGATGTTCGGGAATGCGCAGGCGATCGAGCTCGCCGCGGCGCACGGAATCCAGCAGGGCGACGCAATCGACGAGCTCATCGCGGCTGCTCGGGAAGAGGCGGCCCCTGGGCACGCCGCCCACCGAGTGATTGGCGCGGCCGACTCGCTGCAGGAAAACGGAAATGCTGCGCGGAGTGCCGAGCTGGCAGACCAGCTCCACGTCGCCGATGTCGATGCCGAGCTCGAGCGAGGCCGTGGCCACCATCACCTTGAGCTTGCCCGCTTTCAGGCGCTGTTCGGCGTCGAAGCGGGTTTCCTTCGACAGGCTGCCGTGATGCGCCGCGACGTTTTCTTCGCCGAGCCGCTCCGCGAGATGGCGCGATACGCGCTCCACCATGCGCCGAGTGTTCGCGAACACCAGTGTGGTGTGATGGCCTTCGATGAGCTTCGCGAGCTGATCGTAAACCGTGGCCCACACTTCGCCTGACATCACCGCCTCGAGCGGCGCGGCCGGCATCACCAAGTTGATGTCGCGTTCGCGCACGTGGCCCGAGTTGACGATCTGGCAGGTGGTACCGGGTTGGGATTCTCGTGGTTCGCGCGCGAATCCGAGCTCGAGGGTCGATTGCCTGTCGCGCGAACCACGAGAATCCCAACCCGGTACCACCTCTCCGACCAGGAACTTCGCCACCTCCTCGATGGGCTTCTGCGTCGCGGACAGACCGATGCGCTGTACCGGTTGCGTGGCGTTCGCGGCCAGGCGCGCCAGCGTCAGGGTGAGATGCGCGCCGCGCTTGGTCTGCGCCACGGCATGGATTTCGTCGACGATCACCGTGCGCACGGTGGTGAGCATCTCCCGGCCGGAGGCGCTGGTGAGCAGTAGATAGAGCGACTCGGGCGTGGTGACGAGAATGTGCGGTGCGGTGCGCCGCATGGCGGCACGCTCGGCCTGTGAGGTATCGCCGGTGCGTACCGCCGCGCGGATCTCCGGGGAATGGAGTCCCTGCTTGATGGACTCGGCGGCGATGCCGGCCAGCGGCTGCTCGAGATTGCGCTGGATGTCGTTCGACAGCGCCTTCAGCGGTGACACGTACACCACGCGCGTGACGTCGCGCAGTCGGCCATCCGCGCCTTCGCGCACCAGCGAATCGATGGCGGCCAGAAACGCGGCCAGTGTTTTGCCCGAGCCGGTAGGCGCGGCGATCAGCGCGTGCTGGCCGCTCGCGATCGCCGGCCACGCGTCACGCTGCGCCGGCGTCGCGCCGTCCGGAAAGGCATTGGCGAACCACGCCTGCACGGCGGGGTGAAACTGAGGGAGTGGCATGGATGGCACTTTATATAGAGGCAATCCCCCGATCCATCCAGCTTCGACGCATCTGAACCCCTGTATATGGCGCGAGCGCCAGTCGGAATTCGAGAGAAATCGGGAAGATACGCCGCTTGACCGAAATTCCCCCTCAACCGCCCTGCTTCGCCATTGCCGCGATGTGGAGCTCGGCCTTGTCGCGCACGAGGTGCGCGGACTCGCCCGTCTCGAGCAGCGTTTTCAGATCGCACAACACGATGCTGAATCCCTCGACGGTGCCCGCTGCCTGCGCAACCGCGTCGGCTCCCTGGAAGCCGCTGATCTCGACCTTGGCGACCGTCGCACCTTCCGCGAAAGATTCGAAGCTCATGTCGACGTGGACTCCTCCCGACCAGTCGAAGGACAGGAGTCGCGGCGCTTCGAAGCGCGTCACCGCGACCTTCTCGGTGGCGCCGGGCACCATGAATGTCCATTGCACGCGAGCACCCGGTGCAAGCGGTCCGCTCGCATCGGTGAGCCAGAACTTGCGCAAGGTCTGCGGATTGACGAACGCGGCGAACACCTCACCGGGCGGCCGGCGGATGAGCATGGAAGCCTGCACACCGATCTCTTTCATGGAATGAATTGAGCGTGAAAAGCCGCGCGCGGGCAATAGGTGGTGTCCGACCTGACCCCGGGTATTCCCTGCCGTGGCACACTGCGCCATGTTTTCGGGCGACCGCATAACTACTTCCGTGCATGCCACCGGCGAATTGTCACCCGCGCAGTGGGACGAGATATGGCAGCTCACCAGCGAGTTCTACGACGTCGAACGCGACTACGCCGAAGCCGAGCTGCGCCGGCGCCAGAGCATCGCGATGTTTCGCATGAACGACGCGCTGCTCGGCATGGCCGCCATCGACACCTATCCGGCGGGATTCCGCGGCCGCAAACTCACCGTCATCTCCACCGCGCACGTCCTGCTGCGCGAAAACTGGCGTGGCCGCAACCTGGTGCAGAAGCTGGGTCTGCGCAGCTTCCTCAAAGCCCGCCTGCGTTATCCTCTGCGGCCTATCTACTGGTTCTTCGACACCTTCAGCTACAAGAGCTACCTGCTGCTGCCGCGGAATTTCCGCACCTTCTGGCCGCGCTACGATCAGGCCACGCCCGAGCCGCGCGCGGCGCTCATCGACCAGCTGGCCAGGCAGACGTACGGCCCGGCATGGCGGCCGGCGCGCGGGGTGGCGGTGCGCTCCGGCCAGAAACGGCTGCGCGAAAGCGCCGCGCCCCTGAACCTCGGCCCCGACGCCGGGCCGCACCTGGACTTCTTCGCGCGCGCCAACCCCGGCCATGCCGAAGGCGACATGCTGGTGTGCCTGTGCCCGCTAACACCTTCCAACTGGCTGCACCTCGCCCGAAAAGCCCTCCAGCGCCGCCGCCGCTCGCATTGACGTCGATGGCGTCTCGCGCGAATCTTCGTAGACATTGAACGGGAGAGCCATGGACCTGCGCGCCGACGACTTCGAGATGATCCTGCGGCTGCTCGCCGCGCTGGTGGCGGGCGCGTTCATCGGCTACGAACGATCTTTCCATGGGCGACCCGCGGGCCTGCGTACCCACGTGCTCGTGTGCCTCGCCTCCAGCCTGCTCATGCTGGTCACCGTTTACGAGGATCACTGGGTGCGCATCGTGGGTGAGTCGCGCCTCGATCCCACGCGCATGGCGCAGGGCATCATGACCGGCATCGGCTTCCTCGGCGCCGGCGTCATCGTCAAGGAAGGCCTCAACGTGCGCGGCCTCACTACCGCCGCGTCGATCTGGATCACGGCCGCCATCGGGATTCTCGCCGGCGTGGGGCTCTATCTACCCATGGTCGTTTCGGTGATCCTGACGCTGGCGGTGCTCAGCGTGTTTCGCTGGATCGAGATGCGCGTGCCCACGCAGGCGTACTACCACTTCGAGATCAGGTATTCGCGCGAAGGAACCCTGTCTGAAGAAGCCATGCGCGAGCTGTTGAAAAAGCTCGGCTTCAGCCTCGCGAACTTCAGCTACCGGCTCGACGGCAGCAGTACCGATCGCGTCCTGCGCCACAGCATGACGTTGCAAACCACCGACCGCGGTGCGGCTCCGCGCCTCGCGCGCTGGCTCGAAGAAAACCCCACCGTGCACGAGTTCCGGCTCTCGCCGTCGGGCGACTGAAATGAGCGTCACGCATCACAACCCGCCGGAGCTGTTTCCGCGCTACGCCAACTACACCCACGCGGCGCAGGTTCGCGGTGACTCACGCCTGCTGTTCATCAGCGGACTCAACGGCTATCTATCCGACGGCAAGACCATGCCGCTCGCTTTCGATGAGCAGGCCGAGATCATCTGGGGGCACATCAAGAGCATCCTCGCCGACGCGCAGATGACGGTGCAGAACCTGGTCTCGATGCGCTTCTACCTTTCCGACCCCAAGTACGACGAAGCGAATGTGCGCATGCGCGCCAAACACCTCGGCGAACATTCCGTGGCGCTCACGGTCATCTGCTGCCAGTTGCTCGACCCGAAATGGAAGCTCGAAGTCGAGGCCGTGGCCGCCACCTGAGTGCCTTGAAGCCGCCACCCTGAACATATCTGACACGCATTGAGTTGTTTGTCCGGCATTTCCGCACGCGGCACCGCGCCAGGATTGCGCCATGAACAAAACACTTTGCATCGCAATTGCGGCGCTGGCGATGATCGCCTGCGAAACCCCCAACGGCGCCGGAACCGGCTCCGGCAATGTCCGCGGCACGCAAAAGCCCGTGGCATTCACCTGGCAGAGCAGGGACAGCGATTCCGGTGACATCACCGCGACTTTCGGCACCGGACGCGTATTCACCGGCGCGTACGTGCAAGTCACGCACGACACGCGCGCCGACGATCTCGATCCGTTGTGGGATGGCTGGGACGCGCCGCGCAGCAAGAATACCTGGCGCTACTGGAAAGCAGACTCGCGTTCGGAGTTCATCCGGGAGAACAGCGGCCACGTGATCGCCAATCTCCATGCCGATAGCGGCGAGTACATGCGCTGCCGGTTCACGTTGATCAGCCCACAGCGCGGCATGGCCGGCGGCGGCGAAGGCCGTTGCCAGTTGTCCGAGTCGGGCCGCGAAATCAACGCGGAGTTCGAACGCCAGTCTTGATACGCTCCGCGAGGAGTGCCGCAGAGTCCCGAACAATCGAAGTGGGTGCCAGTGCTGGCCTGGATCGCGGCGGCGGCGTTTGCCGCCTCGTGGTTCCTGCCGGTGCTCGCCGACGTTCCGGGGTGGATGGCGTTTCGCTTCGCGCTCGCCCCGCTTATTCCCTACCGCGATGTGGGCCCCAGCACCTGGGAAGACTCGGCGCCCCAGGTCATGAGCGCACTCACCAACCTGGTGTTCGTCATCCTGTTCGCGCTGTGGGCGTTCAAGCAGAGCCCGCGGCCCGGTATGTTCGTGCGCATCGCCCTTGCCTGTTTCCTGCTCGACCTCTATTGGTTTGTGAGCGCATGGCGCGACAACAGTCTCAAAGACCTGCTCTTCGGCTACTACCTGTGGCTGGCGGCCTTTGCGCTGCTCGCCACGGTGGCCGGGCTCATCGCTTTCGCAAGCCGTCGAACATCGAAAATACCCACGGACGGCACGCCATCATGAGCGCCACGCTGCGCTTCTCGCGGCTCGGCAGGTGACGGTCGAGCTCCGCGAGCTCGTTGAAGTCCGCGGTCAGTCGCGCCAGCTTGCGCTGCAACACCACTCGTGACGCTTCGGAAAGCTCGGCCGAGCGGAAATGCAGGGCTTCGTCCTGCGCCGAGAAGGCGGAGCGCATGAATTCCTCACGCACCTGGTGCTCGTAGGTGCGGCGAATCGGCCCGTCCTCGCGCCAGGAGATCGGTGCATGCACCCTCAGCCGTGCGCCAAGCCGCGCGCGCAACTCGACCAGGTGAAGATTGTCGAGCTTCACCAGCCAGCGCCGCAGCAGCTTCTCATCGGCACGCAGCTCCGCCGCCACTTCGCGCGGCGTGCGGCCGTTGGTGAGCAAGTAGAAACAGCCTAACAACTCCGGGTCGGCGGCCAGCGCCGTCTCCTGCACCAGGCTCAGAGTGCTCGAGCTCTCGCCGGGCGTGGATGGCACCGGCCGCAGCAGCTCTTCCATGGAAATTCCCGCGGCTTCGCAGATGCGTTCCAGCCGCGGCAGGCTCAAGCTGCCGCGCGACAGGATGCGTTTCACCGACGGCTCGCTCAGCGAGATGCGCCTGGCCAGCATGGCGTAGGTGATGCCGCGCGAACGCAAACCGCGTTTCAGCGCGACGATGATGCGATTGGTTTCTCCCATGACGGCCGATTCTGCCGCAAACAACCGGATTTCGCGCCATAACCTGCGGTAGCGCCATTCGATACCGCAATCCCGGGTATTACCGGCGTCACTACCCCGGGCCGCGCGGATGCCAGCCGAGCAACGCCATCAGCACGATGAAGCCGACGACGTAGCCGAGGGCCACGTGCCAGCCCGCCTGCAGCCAGCGGCCGACGAACCTTGCTTCGGGATGGAGGTTGGCGACGGCGACGCCAGCCGACGAGCCGAACCAGATCATCGAGCCGCCGAATCCCACGGCGTAGGCGAGCGCGCCCCAGTCGTAACCGCCCTGCGCGAGCGCTAGTTTGGTCAGCGGGATGTTGTCGAACACGGCGGAGACGAACCCGAGGCCGAACGTAGTCTCGGGCGAAGCGTCCGGCAAACTTCTGACCGGCATCATCGACGCCAGCAGCACCAGCGACAGCAGGAAAACACCGCCCTTCACCGCCGCCGGCACGGCCTTCCAGTCGGGCCGCCGCCAGGGCGTCACCAGCAAAAGCACGCCGATGACCGTGGCGCCGATGTAGGGAAACGCGCCAGCCTGATCTTCGGGCAAGCGGTTGGCGTGGATGTTGGCTGCGATGGCGCTGCCGAGCACGAGCACCACGATGATGACGCGCGCCCAGTCCACCTGCACCTGCGCGCCAGCGTCCTTCTCGATTGGCGAGAAGCGTTGCTGCTGCCGCGCGGCCGGGATTGCGAACACCATGAACGCCGCGATTGCCGCAACGTACGCATGCAGCACATCGAACGGCGCGACGCCATCCAGCCACATCATCGTGGTGGTGGTGTCGCCCACCACGCTTCCGGAGCCGCCGGCGTTCGCAGCCGCGACGATCGCCGCGAGATACCCCACGTGCAGTTTCTGCCGGTACACCGCCCCGGCCATCGTCGCGCCGATCATGGCCGCGGCTATGTTGTCGAGAAATGCGGACAGCACGAACACCGCGGCCAGCAGCGCTACGCCACCCTTCCAGTCGTCGGGCAACACGCGCGGCAGCAGGTGCGGCACCTGGCTCAGCTCGAAGTGTCGCGACAGCACCGCGAAACCCACGAGCAACGCCAACAGGTTGACGAGAATCACCCATTCATCCAGCAGGTGCCATTGCAGACCGAGCAGTCCGGGCTGGCCGCTGAAGTCGCCATAGAACACTTTGTAGGCAGTCACCGCCGCGAGGCCCAGCAAGGCGATGAGCAGGTTGTGGCGATGAAATGCCGCCACGCCCAACAACGTCAGGCCGAACATCACGAACTCGACCGGGATCGTCACGCGGTGGGGATCATCTGGGCGCGTGCGCGGCGATCACACCACCGTTGACGGCGTCCGCCATCGCCGCGATATCGGGCGCGAGATAGCGGTCGATGTCGTAATGCGGCACGCGCGCCCGGATTTCGCGCATCACCCGCTGCAATTTTTCCGAGGTCAGATGCGGCGCGCGCAGATCCACGCCCTGGGCCGCGGCCAGTAGTTCGATGGCGAGGATGATGGCGGTGTTTTCCGCGAGATCGCCGAGCTTGCGCGCCGCGAACGTCGCCATGGACACGTGATCTTCCTGGTTCGCCGAGGTGGGCAGCGAATCCACGCTGGCCGGATGCGCCATCAGCTTGTTTTCCGAGGCCAGCGCCGCGGCCGTGACGTGCGCGATCATGAAACCGGAGTTCACGCCGCCGTCGCGCACCAGGAATGGCGGCAGCCCCGAGAGCGTCGCATCGATGAGCAGCGCGATGCGTCGCTCGGACAGCGCACCGATCTCCGCCACCGCGAGCGCGAGATTGTCGGCCGCGAACGCCACCGGCTCCGCATGGAAATTTCCGCCGGAAATCACCTCGGCCGCATTGGCGCCTTCGTTCATGAAGACCAGCGGATTGTCGGTGACGGCGTTGGCCTCGCGCAGCAGCACCGCGCGCGCCGACTCGATCTGATCGCTGCAGGCGCCCATGACCTGCGGCTGACAGCGCAGCGAGTAAGGATCCTGCACCTTGCCGCAGTCGCGGTGGCTGGAATTGATCGGGCTTCCGGCTAACAACTCGCGGTACGCGGTGGCGGCGGCGATCTGCCCGGGATGCCCGCGCAGCTCATGGATGCGCGCATCGAACGGGCTCGCGGATCCTTCGGCCGCGTCCACCGACAAGGCACCGGCCACCAGGGCCGTGGCGTACAGGTTGTCGATGGCGAAGAGATTCACCAGCGCCAGCGCGGTGGAAACCTGCGTGCCGTTGAGCAGCGCCAGCCCTTCCTTCGCCGCCAGCTTGATGCGCGTGAGTCCGGCGAGTTTCAGGCCGTCATCCGCGCTCAGGATCTTTCCGCCGCACTCGACCTCGCCCACGCCTAACAACACGGTGGACAGGTGTGCCAGCGGCGCAAGATCGCCGCTCGCGCCCACGGAGCCCTTCGACGGTATGCGCGGCAGCACATCGGCGTTGTAGAGACTGACCAACGCGTCGACCAGCACGCGGCGAACGCCCGAGTACCCGCGCGCCAGCGTGGCGATCTTCAATGCCAGCGTGAGCCGCACCACGGGCGCGGACAGCGGCTCGCCCACACCCACCGCGTGCGACAGCACCAGGTTGCTCTGCAGGAGCTCGAGCTGATCGTTGGGAATATGCGTTTGCGCAAGCCGGCCAAAGCCTGTGTTTACGCCATAAGCGGGCTCGCCGCGCTTCACGATCCGGGCCACCGCCGCGGCGCCGCGCTCGATCGCCTCGTACGCCGTGTCCGAAATCGACAGCGCGACACCGCCGCGCGATAAATCGCGCAAGGTGTCGAAATTGAGGGGATTGCCGATCGCGAGCATCGCGCGATGATGCCGGAAATCATGCAGGAGTTGGCTAGAATGCGCGCCTCATCCGAACCAGGTTTCCCGTCATGGCAACCGCACGTTTCGTCCCCACATGTCTCTCTGCACTGCTCCTGCTCGTTTCCTTGACTGCCTGCGACTCCAACATGAAGCAAACACCCTCAGCCGTAACCGCCCCTGCGCTCGCGCCGGTCGCGCCGGTCGCGCCAAAGAAGCCGTACCAGGTCGCATCGCCCAACGGCAGCCGCGAAGACGAGTACTACTGGCTGCGCGACGACAAGCGCGAAAATCCGCAGATGCTGGCCTACATCAAGGCGGAGAACGCGTACGCGGACGCCATGCTGGCGCACATCAAGCCCCTGGAAACCAAGGTCTACAACGAGATCATCGGCCGCCTGCAGCAAGACGACAGCTCGGTGCCGTATCTCATGAACGGCTACTGGTACTTCCGCCGTTTCGAGACCGGCAAGGAATATCCGATCTTCTCGCGTCGCGCCGGCACCAAGGACGCGCCGGAGGAAATCCTGCTCGACGCCAACGAGCTGTCGAAAGGCCACGACTTCTTCGAGATCGGCGACATCGCCATCAGCCCCAACAGCAAGCTCATGGCCTGGGCCGAAGACACCGTCGGCCGCCGGCAATACGTCATCAAGGTGATGGACCTGGCCACGCACAAGGTCTATCCGATCGAGCTGCCCAACGTCGAGAACAACGTCGTGTGGGCGGGTGACGACCAGACATTTTTCTACATCGAGAAGGACCCCAAGACGCTGCTCGGCTACAAAGTGCGCAGCCATCGCCTGGATAGCGCCAACAACAAGGACGTCGCCGCCGATCCCTTGGTGTGGGAACAGAAGGACGACAGCTTCTATACGCAGCTCGTCCGCACCAAGGACGAGAAGTACGTGCTCATCCACACGCAGAGCACGGTGTCGTCCGAGGTCTGGTACGCGGATTCGAACGATCCGAACCTCGAGTTCAAGATGTTCCTGCCGCGCGAGCGCGACCATGAATACCAGGTGGAGCACGCCAACGGGCGCTGGGTCGTGCGCACCAACTGGCAGGCGAAGAACTTCCGCATCGTCGAGGTGCCACACGGCGCCGAGGCCGATCGCACCAAGTGGAAAGACGTGGTGGCGCATCGCGACGATGCGTTCGTCGATGCCTATGACGTGGCACGCGACTTCCTCACCATCGAAGAGCACTCGGGCGGCCTGCGCAAGCTGCGCATTCGCCCGTGGCCAAAAGGAAACGCGAAACCGGCCGCGGACATCTTCGTCACCGCCGACGAGCCCAGCTACACCATGTCGCTGGACACCAACCGCGAATTCGACAGCGACAAGCTGCGCTACACCTATCAATCGATGGTGACGCCGCGCACCACCTACGACTACGACTTCCGGACCGGCAAGCGCGACATGCTCAAGCGCGAGCCCGTGCTCGGTGGCTATGACCCGGCTAACTACGCCACGGAGTTCTCGTGGGCCACGGCGCGCGACGGCACCAAGGTGCCGGTCAGCATCGTTTACGCAAAGACCACGCCGCGCGACGGCAGCGCCCCTTTATTGCAGATCGGTTACGGCTCGTACGGATCCACCTACGATCCGGAGTTCTCGTACCTGCCGCCCTCGTTGCTCGATCGCGGGTTCGTCATCGCCATTGCGCACATCCGCGGCGGCCAGGAGATGGGCCGCGCCTGGTACGAAAACGGCAAGCTGCTCAACAAGAAGAACACCTTCACGGACTTCATCGACGTCACGCGCTGGCTGGCGGCCAATAAATACAGCGATCCCAAGCGCGCTTTCGCGCTCGGACGTTCGGCGGGCGGCCTCCTGATGGGAGCGATCGCCAACCTGGCGCCGCAGGATTACCGCGGAATAGTCGCCGGCGTCCCGTTCGTCGATGTCGTCACCACCATGCTCGATGAAAGCATCCCGCTCACCACCAACGAATTCGACGAGTGGGGCAATCCGAAGAAGAAGGAGTTCTACGATTACATGCTGTCGTACTCGCCGTACGACAACCTGAGCGCGCAGAACTACCCGGCGATGTTCGTGCATTCGGGGCTGTGGGACAGCCAGGTGCAGTACTACGAGCCCACCAAGTACGTGGCGCGGCTGCGCGCGCGGCGCACGGGCGATAGTTTGGTGGTGCTGCGCACCAACATGGAGGCGGGACACGGCGGCAAGTCGGGGCGCTACGAGCACTTCCGCGAGTACGCCGAGCAATACGCCTTCATCATCGACCAGGCCGGCGTGAAATAAGTGCAGCCTGGGCCGCGGCGCACTCTCGTGCAGCGGCCTGCCTTTCGCACGCCGCGCAGTGAGAGCGATTCCTAAGGTGCGGCTGCCGATTTCGCTGTCGCCGATGCCGGACGCTGTCGTCAGTCCGCAACGGGACGGCCGGAATTCGCGAACTACCGGCCAGCCGCGGCGTCGGCGCAGCAGAATCCCGGTAGATAGTCCGCTGCGTCGCAACTATTTGTGCCAGGGTTGCCACAAGGGCTCCTCGCGAGGTGCGGGCGCCAAGCGAGTAGCTTGACGTCGCCCGACTGCACCATCGCTCACACCGGGCGCTCGCTTTGCGTGCGAGTCATTCACGACACGAGACAATCGGCGCGGGACATTTTGCCGCGCCGGTTTTTTCTGGCCCGGTCCTATAGCGTCGGGCACGCAATGTGTGGCAGGCTTTCCGCGAAGGGACGACGCCAAGCAACAGACAGCGCGAATGGTAAGGACGCCGGCGCTAACTACACATCGAAGCTTGCTCACAGTTCAGTCGAACCAGCGCACGGAACGCGCTCCATCAACATCAAAAGGACTTGATGTATGAAACATTTCGCATTGCTCCTGGTGGCTGCGTCTGGCTGCACCGCGCCGGTGTTGGCCGCAAATCAGGAGGTGGCGGCGTCGCTGACCACGACGCGCGCGCAACAGAATTACGAAGAAATCCGCGGCCAGGAAGTCGCGGTGATGACCTCGGCGCCCTTCGTGCCGCCTCCCCTGACGCGCCGGCACGCCACCAAGGTGTTGCTCAATGTCGAGGTCAGGGAGCACACCAAGCAGCTGGCGGACGGCGTCAGTTACACCTACTGGACGTTCGGTGACGACGCGCCGGGTCAGTTCATTCGCATACGCGAGGGCGACCTGGTCGAGACCCATTTCAACAATCATCCCGACAACACGGTGGCGCACAACATCGATTTTCACGCCGCCACCGGCCCCGGCGGAGGCGGCGAAGCATCCTTTGTCGCGCCCGGCCACAGCGCCACCTTCACCTGGCGGGCTCTGCGCGCCGGCCTGTATCTCTATCATTGCGTCGCGGCACCCGCGGGCATGCACCTGGCCAACGGCATGTATGGCCTGATCCTGGTCGAACCGAAGGAAGGGTTGCCCAAGGTCGACAAGGAATTCTTCATCGTGCAGGGAGAGTTCTATACCAGCGGTGCGTATGGCGAGCGCGGCGCGCAGCAGTTCGACATCAACAAGGCCGTGCACGAGCAGCCCGAATACGTGGTGTTCAACGGGCGCGTGGGTGCGCTCTTGGGTGACAACGCGCTGCGCATGAAGTCCGGTGAAACCGTGCGGCTCTTCCTCGGCAACGCCGGCCCTGCGCTGCTCTCGTCGTTCCATATCGTCGGCGAGATCTTCGACAACGTGTATGGCGAAGGCGGCACGCAGGTGAGTCAGCACAATGTACAAACCACCGTGGTGCCCGTGGGCGGCGCGGCGATGGTGGACCTGGAGATGGATGTTCCCGGCAACTATCAGTTCGTCGACCATTCGATGTTTCGCGCTTTCAACAAAGGCGCCATGGGAGCCCTGCAGGTCGAGGGGCCATTGCGTCCGGAGATCTATTCGGGCCGGCAGGCCGAGGGCATTTTCAACCCGGGAACTCATCTGCAACGGGTCGCGGCGGTGACGCTGGCCGAGCCGTCGACGCAGCCGGAGATACCGGCGACACCGGCGAGCAGCCCGGAGATGGAACACGGCAAACAGATCTACGGAACCATCTGCACGACCTGCCATCAACCCGACGGCCGCGGCATGCCAGGAGTCTTCCCACCGCTCGCCGGATCGGACTTTCTCATGAGCGACACGGAACGCGCGATTCGCGTGCTGCTGGAAGGCCGGCAGGGCCCGATCACCGTGAATGGCAAATCGTTCGACGGAGTCATGCCTAACTTCTCGCTGAGCGACGACGACATTGCGGCGGTGCTGAGCTATGTTCGCAACAACTTCGGCAATGCCGGATCGTCGTTGAAACCAGGCGACGTTCAACGCGTGCGCGCCTCGCTGGCGGATCTGCATGCACAGGCACCGGATCGCACTGCCAGCAGCTTGCGCTGAGGCGTCATGCGCCGCGCATTCGCCGCACCGGCCTTGTTGCTGGGTGCGATCAGTTTGGCCGCGGAGGCGGGCTCGGCGAACGACACCGCACGAGTCTGCCCGAGCCCAGGTCACCCCGATGAGGTGTTCATACCCGCGGGCGTCTACACGCCTTTCTTCAAGAGCGGCTCGAAGATCCGTGCCGTACGCGTCGCGCCGATTTGCCTGGGCGCCTCGCCGGTTTCACACGAGGAGTTCCTGGGTTTCCTGCGCGATCACCCCCAGTGGCGAAAGTCGCGCATCAAGACGCTGTTTGCCGAAAACAGTTACCTCGCGGACTGGCAGGACGATTTCACGCCGCAACCCGGGACGCTGTCGCACCCGGTGACCTTCGTGTCGTGGTTCGCCGCCGGCGCGTATTGCGAAGCGAGGGGCGGCCGGTTGCCGACGGTCGCCGAGTGGGAGCGATTCGGCGGCGCGGATCAGCCGGCAAACGATCGTGGCGCCGCGCCGTTCGAGTTTGCGATGGGGCGCCGCGCGCCTGAGCTGGCCGACACGCCGCTGGTGTTCCCCGGGGTCTGGGAGTGGACCGCGAACTTCAACTCCGCCCTGGTCTCGGGCCGCATCGGCACCGAAGAGAGCGCCGATTCGAGCCAGTTCTGCGGCGACGGGATTCGCGCGGTCAACCCTGCCAACTACGCCGCGTTCCTGCGCTACAGCTTTCGCAGCAGCCTGCGCGCGAATTTCGCCTTGAAGAACCTGGGCTTTCGCTGCGCAAGAGAAGTGCCCGACGATTCGGTCTATCTGCTCGATTCAGCCTGGGTAGAGGACAGTGGCCACAGCCTTCAATTGCGCGAGCTCGAGGGCGACTTCCAAGTGCTGGCGCTCATCTACACCACGTGCACCGGCAGCTGCCCGGTGACCGTCAAGGCATTGCAGATGTTCTCGCGGCACCTGCCCGTGGACATCAAAAAACGCACGCGTTTCCTGCTCGTCACCGTGGATCCCGAACACGACACGCTGGCGGCGCTGCGCCAGTACCGGCGCGACATGAAACTGGATCAGACGCGATGGAAGTTGTTGCGTGGCTCGCCCGCAGATGTGCGCGAGCTGGCGGCCGTGCTGGGGTTCAACTACGAGCAGATCGATTCAGGGCAGTTCGCTCATTCGAACCTGGTGACGGTTCTGGATCGGCGCGGCCACATCATCCATCAACAGAACGACGGCGCCGCAAACTCCGATGAGCTAATCGACGCCATTCGCCAGCCGCAGAACCCATGACGTCATTCCGGGATGTACCAGCCCGCGCATCTGGAGGTCTTGTTCCACTGGCCGTCGACCTTGTCCAGCCTCACGATCGATCCTCTGGCGCCGTTCAACTCCACGGAGAGCCAGGCGCGCGTGCCTTCAGGATCGAATACCACGCGCGACAGCGCGAAATAGCGCAGGCGCCGATCCTTCGCGTACGCGACCCTGAGGCCAGCGGTTTTCGCGACCGAAGTTTCCAGCGCCACCGGCGCGGCATTGACCGCCTTGAGCTCGGAGATCATCGCCTGGGCTTCCGCGCCCGAGAGCCCGCAAAATTGATCGCGGTCCGGATCGTCGATGGCGCTCGCAATGAAGGAAGCCGCGGTGAAGTCCGACACGATGTACCAGAGTTTGTAAGGACGTGAGGCGTTCTCACGGCCGATGACCTCGGCCACCACCTGCCAGACCGCCAGCTCGTCGCCCGTCACTCGTGGCAGAGGCCGCGTGACGGTGGCAGCGGCCAGCTTCAGCGCGAACACGCACGCAAAGGCCGCGAAGATTCCGGAAAGAAGTTTTGTCATTGGTGATTTCATGAGCGCGCAAGCTAATGAAACTCCGCGCGCCGGGCCACCAAGAAAACCACACACTGCGAACTGCGTCGGCCACGCACACTATGTGCGCGCAGATTTTCCGTTCGCGCAACTGCGGTGCGAGGTTATGCCGTGTCGAGGCTGAGATTTTCTCAGCCGAGCATCAATTTCAGGCGGCTTCCTGCTCCGCCTTGAGCAGATTCGCCACATTGCGTTCCACCCAGCGCCCAAACAACCCCGCCAGCCGCGCGAGCGAACGGCCCAGCGCCGTGAGCTTGTACTCCACGCGCGGCGGGACTTCGGGATAACTCTTGCGGCTCACGAGGCCGAAGCCCTCGAGTTTGCGCAGCGTCTGGATCAGCATCTTCTCGGACACGCCATCGACGCCACGCCGGATCTCGGAAGTTCGCATCGGTCCATTTGCGAGCTGCGTGACGATGAGCAGCGTCCATTTCTCCGCGAGCACCGCCATGACGCGGCGCGATGGGCACCGGGAACTGAATACGTTTGCTGCGGGGTGAGCTTTGGACATGCGCGCGACCCTATCACAACCTTGATACTTACCAAAACGCCGGTACGGGGGTACTTACCAGCAGGTAAGTACTTGTGCCCGGGTGAGTGCGCCGCCAGAATCGCCTCCCCGAATCCAGACCCACGCAATGGAGTATGTCATGCAGCTGTATTTCTCCCCCGGTGCCTGCTCGCTCGCTTCCCACATCACGGCGCGCGAAGCCGGTCTGCCGATCGAGCTCAAGCGCGCCGACACCAAGACCAAGAAGCTGGAGGACGGATCGGACTTCCTCGCCATCAACTCCAAGGGCGCCGTGCCGGCCCTCAAGCTCGACAACGGCCAGGTGCTCACCGAAGGCGTGGCGATCATGCAGTACCTCGCCGACCAGAAGCCCGAATCCAATCTCGCGCCGAAGAACGGCACGCTCGAGCGCTATCGCCTGCAGGAATGGCTCAACTACCTCACGAGCGAACTGCACAAGACTTTCTCGCCGCTATGGAACCCGGCGAACGATGCGGCCGTGAAAGACTATGCGCTCGCGAATCTCAAGAAGAAGCTCGATTGGCTGAATGCCCAGCTCGCGGGCAAGAAGTACCTGATGGGCGACACCTTCACGGTCGCCGACGCGTACATGTTCACGCTGATCAACTGGACCAACTTCCTTGCCATCGACCTGGCTCCGTGGCCGGCGATCAAGGAGTTCCAGGCACGCGTCGCGGCGCGACCGAAGGTGCAGGAAGCCCTGGACGCCGAAGGCCTGAACAAGAAAGCCGCCTGATCGATTGGAAAAGGGGACATTCCTGTTTTTCGCGCGGCGTGAAAAACAGGAATGTCCCCTTTTCCACTACCTCTTCATCCAGTCTTCTTCAACGCCTCGGCGCGCAACAGCGCGAAGTCCACGGTGTTGAAGTTGTTGACGCTCACTTCCTTGTAGAGCTTCAAGGCTTCGTCTTTCGATCCGGCGCCTTCCAGCGCCTGCGCCAGCAAATACTTGTTATGCAGCTGCGTCTGATCCGCCAGCCGCAGCTCCGTCACCGCCTTCTTGTAACTCTTCTGTCGCAGCGCGATCAGACCCAGCAGCTCGTGATACGGCTCCATCTTGCGCGGGTTGTTCTCGCCCGCCACCAGCTCGGCCGTCTTCTGCGCGAGCTTCGTCGCCGTCTTGTAGTCGCCTTTGCACGCCGCGAGCTGCCCGTCGAAGAACGCGATCTGCGTCTCCAGGATGTTCGCGAACTCGGGGGTTCCCACCACCTTGGCGTTCTCACGCATGAGCGCGGTACGCATCGCGAGGATACGTTCGGCGTCTTCGTTGAGCCCCTGGTGAAAGGCAATCTGTGCAGCAGTGGTCAGCGCGCCGATCTTCGCGTTCAGAACCTGGTCCTTGCCGGCGCCAAAGCCGTCGATGTCGGCGACCAGCTTCTCCAGCGACTGGATCGCCTTCGCCGGCTCGCCCGCGTACACCCAGGTGAGCGACTTGAACGGCACGAGGAATCCCGCGTTGGCCGCCCCGCCCGCCTCGATGCCGCGGTCGTAGTCCTTGCGCGCTTCGTCGAAGTTGCCGAGGAAGGAGTCCACGTGACCGAGCTTCAGCGGCGCCGTCGGATCCTTCGGGTCGAGTTGCAGCGCCAGCTTGTAGTAGCGGCGCGCGTCTTCGAGCTTGTTCGATCCGCGGTAAACATCGCCCAGCGACCAGTAGTACATGTCATTACCCGGTGCGGCCGAGATCGCCTGACGGTAGTACTTCTCCGCCTTCTCGAAGTCGCGCGGCTCGTTGAATAGATAGGACGCACCCAACGTGAACGGCGCCGGCGAAAACCACGGCGCGAGCTCGATGAGCTTCGCCAACGTCGCACGCTGGTCGTCGAACTTGTTCAGCGCCGCCTGCGCTCCCGCCAGCAGCATCCAGGCGCGGGGCGAGTTCGGATATTTGTCGGTGAGCTGCTTCGCCAGCGTCAGCTGCGCATCGAAATTGTTGGTCAGGAACAGCTTGTTGAACTCGAGCAGCTTGTGCTCGCCATCGCTTGATCTCGCGGCACCCTGCTCGCCGCCGCGCAACGCCGCGTTGAACTCCTCGGTGGAGAACGCGACGTTGCTCAAATTCACCCACGCGTACGTAAAGCTCGGGTCGACGCCGACCGCCGTGCGGAAGAGCTCATTGGCTTCCGCCGCGTCGCCGCGGTCAAGCGCCGCCTGGCCGGCGTCAAAGGCCAGCTTCGCTTCTGCGGACGACGTGGTGACCGGGATTTCCTGTACCGCGGCAAGCGCCGCGAGCGGCAGTGTCAACGCGAGCAGCGCTGCGCGCAGCCACGCGGGCTTGTTCGTATTCATTGGTCACTCCCTGAAGAGACCTCGCGCGGAGTGCGCGCGAGAGAGTGTCGCGCGGATCAAGCCGCGTGGAACCGGGTGTGCGGCAGGTTGACGCTGCGAAGCGGCAGAACGTTGGGCTCGCGTCCTACCGCACAAGCGCTGCGATTGCCGGACGCACTATGACTTCAGTACTGGCGGCTCACCGTCTGGCTCTTCTTCATCTTTCGGCTTCAAGTCCGGAAACTCCACCGCCACTCGGTCTACAACCTCAATGTCGAATGCGTTGATCACACGCCCCACGGCGCGCTTGTATTTTTCGTATTCGGCGGGTGGCACGGATTTCTCGACGACCGCAAGAGTCTCGATCAGCTCGTCGATGCAACGATTGACGACACCCACCACCAATTCAGCCGTCTTGCGATCCATGGTTCCTCCAATTGCCGCGACGATACCCGCAATGGCGGTGATGGGGAACGCATCGTGGACGATCGCAAGTCTTGTGCAGCCGGAGCTTTGGCCTTTGCCGATGACCAGCTCCGCGTTGCGCGAGTTCACGCGAGTGAGAGGGTCTCAACGCTTGCGTCGGTTAGATGACTTCTTTCTGTGTTAGCACCGGTATCCAGCCTCTTTCCTAACCGATGAAAATTGATACTAGGTTGGCGAAGGGGGATCAGAGAGCTGACATACAAGGAAGCTCGGTTTTGGTCTGCTTCGAAGCGAATCTTTTTCCATTACCTGCCTCTCGCGCATCGGCCCGCGCAGCCAGCGCGTCCAAACGCCTGATCCTTGCAAGAGCGGCTCGCCTGGAACACCGGCGCTGCCGGGCCAGGGCGTGTCATCTTTCCGCACCGTTTTCGAGGTTATGCAGGATAGCCTCGCGGCGGCTAAGGGGCCACGTTGTGGCCTCTTGGCCGCTCGCGTTTGGACCACAATGGCCCCAACAGCAAGCGCGAGGCTATCCTGCCTCGCTCCTAAAACGCGTCACAGCGGATCGCAACGCCCAACACGGCTTGCCTCAGTACGTGTCGACACCCAAGCCGAAGCCTTTGTCCAGGTACTCCGCAACAGCACGAGCTGCGTCCGCATTCGGCACAGTGATGTCCTCGAGCGCTAGAGAGATTTTCGATCCACCACCAGCACTAAACACCCGGTCAGTTACTCGGAGCAAGCCGGCAAAACCAGCGAGCGGCAAGACGCCTGGCGCTTTCGGGAAGACAAACGAGATTGTGTCCCCAACCTGAGGAACCACCTCCAGTTCGATCGACCCGGTCGCACTTCCAAAGGCGCCATCGGAACTTGTAAATATCGAGATGTCTATTTCAATCTTCATTTTGGTGCCGTTGGGATCATGAGAGTTGTCGCTGCTATCGTCTCGGCGGTCATATCGCATCCGAGTTTTTGACCCAAACTAATCATAGCGAAGATGTTGTTGAGCTTTCCTCGCAAGTCATCCTGGTGATTGAACCACCCATCAGTTCCGTACATCTTCAACCGATCATTGAGCAAATTGTTCATCTTCAGCTGAGCCATGGTGATCGCCTGCATCGTGGCAGCTTTGAGCGCACTGCAGGGGTCACCAGTATTTCTGCAATTTCGATCGTAGGCGCGCTCTTCTAACGGTTCGAGATTTTTCGGGCGACCAATATTGCCGATCGCACTACCCAGGGCGCTGAGCCCGTCATCGATCTGGTTTCCGGCGTTGCCAGCCCACTCCCGGTTTGTCGAACTGAATGGATTCGAAATCGGGGTGCCGAAAATGATGCCGAGAATTCCGCCCGCGGGCGTGGGTGTCACGACCGTACCGGCGAGTCCACGTGGGTCAATACTCATGGCTGGATTCGCGCCCACGTACCCGTAGGTATTAATTCCTCCGCCGAGCCCGACTGGGTCGCTTTGTATGTACCCACCCTTAGCCGGATCGTAGTCTCTGAAGTAGTTGTAGTGTTTCGCCAGCCTCGTCGTAGGCATAGGTGCGCGGCCAGACATCTTGCGATCGATCGCAAGCGGTTGCTGGAGCTGGAGATCGCATACGTGCTCGGGGCGATGCGGGTCTCGGTAAGTCGGTCGCCGTCGGCATCGTAGATCCAGACGGAGTGGCGCGGCCTTCGAGGCTTGCGTTCTGGTGATCGAGCACCTCGCAAGGTTATTCCGCGTAGCAGGTAGAACGGCACCGCGCCCCGCCCCCGCTGGTAAACAACAGCCGCCGCGAGGCTATCCTGCCTAGCTTCTAAAACGCGTCACTCAGCTACCGCCACTGCCATCGGGCTCGCTGAGCTGGCGATTGAGGCGCTTCAACAGCACCGGCCGCAAGCCCGACCAGTCTTCTTCCAGGAAGACCTTCGCATGCGTTGATCCCCGCGCCGCTGAAGCGCGCGCGAGACCTTCGATGACATGCAGCATTGCCTCCGCGTCCTTCTTCACGACGCGCGCCATGTAGAACTGCGCGAGATCAAAGGCAGCGTCTTCGTCGTCCGCCGAGATTCTCTGGAAGAACTCAGCAGCCAGATCTTGATCGGTAATGTCTTCGTTTTTCATTCAAGCGACGCCGGGGTTGCTGGGGGTACCACTGCGGGCACCGGACAATGTGCGAGATATTTATCGCACTCCTGGACACATTGCACCAATTGCCTGTCTGCCTCTCGCTTGCACGCACTCCACCCGCCCTTTGGCCGCCCTCGCATTTTCCACATGACTTCGCACCAGTAGATGTCCCTGTCCCATTGCTTATGGCAGCCCTCTTCGCAGTCGAGCACGTCCCGCTCGGATGGGATCACGATGGGGAACACCGGATCAATCGGGTAAAAGCCTGTGCCTGGCCGAACAATCGGCGCGACGCGCGGCCCGATCCACGGCAACACCGCCTGCAAGCCGAATGGATCGGCGAACCCAATGGGACTCGCCTCGGCATAAAGGTAGGTATTCACGCCGCCGTTCAGTCCGATCGGATCCGATTGGATGTACCCGCCCTTAGCCGGATCGTAGTCTCTGAAGTAGTTGTAATGTGCTCGGCCCGACGCGCGTCGTCGTACCGACACACGTTTTCTCCAGTGCCTTCGCGTGGTTAGAAGCGTCCGAGTCCTTGGAAGCGATGCCGGCAAGAGTTGATCCCCCCGATGTGCGTTTTCGCTTATCGGTGGCAATAGTCGTCGCCTATTCGAACTGTTCGTCGAGCCGTGCCGCTGACTTCATATGCTCTCGAGCGGCGACTTCATCGATTTGAAGACCATGGAAACCTGCACTCAGGAAGTTGGCGAGTTTCCTATGGGCCGTAGACACGCCATTGTCAGCTGCCATCCGGAGCCACGCGATTGCCTCGCTCTCTGATTCTGGCTTCTCTCGACGATCAAGCAACAACATTGCCAATCTGAACTGCGCTAAACCATCGCCGCTGGACGCTGCGCTTTTGAGCAGAGCTATCGCCTCATCTCGATTGGCGAGTGAAGCTCCACGCAGCTTGAACTCTGCAAGTGCGAACTTCGCCCCTGGATCCCCGAGGGCTGCCGCCTTGCTCCAATAGTCGACAGCCGTTCGATTGTCCGCTGACAAACCAGCCCAACCTGACTCATAGAAGCTTCCGAGCAAGCTCAATGCAGGAGCAAACCCTGTGTTGGCAGAGTTGCGCAGCCAATCGAGCGCCATTGCCCAATCTCGCTTAACGAAGAGGCCGGCACTAAGTAGCTTCGCCAATGCGAACTGCGACTCCGGATTTCCTTCGCGCGCTTCTTCCTCAAGGCACCGACAAGCGATTGGCCCTTGAAGTGGCATGTCAAAGCCCTTGCTTCTGCAATAGCTCAGCACGAACCGATAGTCGCGGTCCTGTATGGCGACGAGGCCACGATGGATTTCTGGTTCCGTCAGCATTTAGTCAAGGCTCGAAACCGGGCCAGGATCTGGGAACAACCCTACTTGGTGGTCAGGGCACATTCTGTTGTGAGCCTCGGCATCGAAATTGTAGTTCTGGATCTGAATTCGGTATTGCCATAGCGGGACGAGATCGGTCCGCCGCATGTTCACGATCAATATCTGACGACTGAGAAGTTGCTTCTGTTCGCGTTCGCAATAACCATCGTCTTCGGGCGGACAATTCTTTAGGCGGTCCTTCTCTTTCGCGTCGTCACGTTCCTTATTTCTTCTTAGCGAAATCGATAATTTCGGCGGAAGCCGGAGGATTCAACCACTCCTCAAGTGCCAACGCTGCGTTGTCTCTGCTTCGACTCCACGAGTCGTCGAACGGCCCGGGCGGAAAAAGCGACGGAAATCCAGTACCCGGTTGCGAACGCGGTGGCGCCAGCCCTTTCGGATCGCTGTGGCTCAGCGGATTGCCACGGACATACGCATAGGTATTGATCCCGCCATTCAACCCGATCGGATCACTCTTCGCGTACCTTCCGACCGCCGGATCGTAGTCTCTGAAGTAGTTGTAGTGTTTTCGCCCCGACGCACGTCGTCGTACCGACACGCGATTTTGCCAACGGCATCGCGTGGTTAGAGCTGTCCGAATCGTTGGAAGTGACGCCCGCAAGAGTTGATACCCCAGACGCGAGTTTTGGCTTAACTACCCGCTTGATCGAGGCAGCAATTCCTTCGTCCATCGGCGCAGATACGAGGTGCCTGCCTCCGCCGTCGCTATTGTGAGTCATCGAAGTAGGGATCACCAGAATCCCAGAAGAAGTCGTACTTTTCTCGAAGTTTTTCCAGCATGGAATCAATGTTGCTAGCAAGCTGCAGCGCGTGCAGTGTGTCGATTCCAGCAATGTCTGCAAAATCCTCGAACAAACCTTCCCACGCGACTGGGCACTTCGCGACCCCGTCTTTATCGAGGTACGGCATTCCGATACGGACAATTAGTGCCCTTCTTTCAGGACTGTCTTTGGCGCTGTACACCAGCTTTCTTTCGGCAACCACTGTGTTCATTTTTTCTCCTCAAAATTTCAATCCTGAGCCATGCATTGCTCATAGGAAGACTTTGCAGCCTCAAAGCAGCGTTGCCTTGTTCTGGGACGTTGGATCGACCAGCAAGACTGAATTATAGTGTCGTAGAGCGCGCGGCAATTCTGCTCCTTGCTCTTACACATCTTGTCGATCGCATTCCCAAGTGGAATCGCGATGTAGGGGTAGACAAGTGTGCCTATTCCAACGCCGACTGCGCCTGCCGCCGCGACAGGGTTCGCCCGACTAGCAGCTTGTGCCATCGCGCGAGCCAAAGCGGCGCCGCGCGACGCGGCGGTAGCTACTGCCCCGGCAACAGCCCCCGGAGCTGGTAGTGCGATCTCTGCTTCTCCCGTGGGATCAATCTGTGACAACGGATTTGCTCCGACATATCCGTATGTGTTTAGCCCGCCTAACAACCCAATGGGGTCAGATTGAACGTACCCGCCCTTGGCCGGATCGTAGTCTCTGAAGTAGTTGTAGTAGAAATTGCTTTCGACGTCGAAGTACTGCCCAGGGAACCGCAGGTTGTACGTGAACACACCGAGCGCGGGCACCGAAGGGTTTTCATTCGGAGCTCCCTCGCCGAATGGCGTGGGATCCCAGCTCCAGCGGAGTTTGTTGTCGCTCGGACGCGTGACCTTGCGGGGCGTATTGAGCTGGTCGGTATGCACATAGAACACATCAACGCCGCCCCCGCTTTTGGGGCGCAGCGTTGCCACCGGGATATCGCCTAACCACACGGTCTCTTGCACCAGAGTCGTCGTGGTGTACTCGCCCACCAAGTGCCCGGCCTCGTCGTAGACGAAGTAGATGTTGCCCGGCGTGCCGCCGTTCTTGCGGATGCGTTGCCCCAACGCGTTGTAGTAATAGCCAGTGTTGGTGGTGGTTGAGTTCAGGCGGCTGGTGCGCAGACGGCCGCGCTTGTTGTAGGTGTGTGTGCTGACTCCGGTCGTGAGCACATTGCCGACGGCATCGTAGGTATAAGTGCGCGCCAGTGCTCCGGTCGTGGAGCTCAGCTTGTTAGAAGTGCCGGGGATCGTGTACGTGCTGGCGCTCGTGCCCGTCTGCGTCAGGCGGTTACCGTCGGCGTCGTAGGTATAGCCAATCGTCGTGCCTGTCTTGGTCGCAGAGTTCAGTCGATCGAGAATGTCATAGCCGAACGTCCATGCCGGGCCACCGCTCACGCTGTCGGTGGCGCTGGTGACCCGAAACGCGTCATCGAAGCCAAAAGTTCGATTGCCCGTGGTTGCTGGAGTGTTCGACAGCGTCGTCAGCTTGCCATCGGTATCGAAAGTGCGAGACGTGCTCGCGGTGCCATTGCCCCACGTCCAGCCCGTCACGGGGCCGAACGGATCGTAGGTCACGTTCGAGAGAATGGTGAGGTTCGGCGAGCCATTGAGGGTGATGCCGCTGACCTGGCCATTGCTGTTATAGGCATAGCTAATCGTCTGCCCCGAGGGCAGCAAGATGGTGGCAAGGCGCCCGGCCGAATCGTAGGTATATCCGATGAACTTCGAGACGTTGGGCGTGACGGTGGTTACTACCTGCGTCTTGCCGGTGACGCGGCCCAGCGCATCGTAGTTCCAGGCGAGCGTGTGCTCGGCGTCGCTCGCACCGGTCATGTGGCCCTTGCCGTTTGTGCCGCCGTCGTACACGTAGTTGATGGTCTGCTCGATGGTGCTGCCCTGTTTGAACTCAGCGGCTGTCACTCGATTGAGCGCGTCGTAGGAGTACGTTGTCACCGCGCTGCGAGCATCGGTTGAGGTCTTGAGATTGCCACCAGAGTCATAAGTGCTGGTGGTGGTGCCGGTGTCCGGCGAAACTTGCGTCTTGAGATCGCCAAGACCCGTATACGTGTAGCTCGTCACGAGCGATCGGGGATCGGTGACCGAACTCAGGTTGTCATTGGCGTCATAGCCAAACAGCGTGTTGCCGGAATTGGGGTCGGTGATTTGCTTGAGGCGATTCAGCTCGTCGTAAATGTTTGTGCTGTTGCGCGAGAGCGGCGCGCTGGTCGTGGTCTGATTGCCATTGCTGTCATAGCCAAAGATGGTGGTGACGTTCGCGGTTCCGGCCGCATTCACGTCCTTCCAGAGCTGGTTCAGCGTGTTGAACACTCGCGAGTGCGTGCGCTTAAGTGCATTGCTGGGGTCGTAAGTGTTCTCGGCCGTGCGGTTGCCCATGGCGTCCAGCGTGTAGACGACCTTGTTGAGCGCTCCGTCCTGTACTTGCGTGAGGCGATGCGCGCCATCGTAGGTGTACTGAACGTAGCTCGCATCCGGGTTCGTCACCTTCTTGAGCAAGCCCGTGGGCCAGTAGTCGAGGTGTGTGAGCTCGCCACCCGTGCAGCCGGGCAACGTCGCGCCAACGCAGCCATTGGCGAGTCGCTGACGCGAGTCATAACTGAGCGAAGTAATTAGTCCATTCGCATCCGTGATTTTCGCGGGTTGACCATCGGCAGTGTACGTGTTGACGGTCGTCACTTGGCCAGCGGCGTTGGTGACGGTTTGCAATTGGCCGCAATATGACCCCGTGGTGCACGTGTGGTAAGTGTAGGTCGTGATGTCAGCAACGTCGGTGCGCGGGCCGTCCTCTGTGAGCATCCGGCCATACGAGTCATACGTATAGGCCCACGTCCGCGCGACGTTCGGCACCACGCTCATATCCGTTACCGTGCGCGTGTGCACAGTACCGTTTGCATAGTGGGTGAACGACGTCGTGCGACTGGCCTCTACGATCGAAGTCGGCACGCGAAAGGTTGCGTGCCAGGCTGTCACGATCTTGCGCTCTCGCGTACCGGGCGCAGGTGAATAGCTCGACAGGTCTGCTGGGCAGATCAATACGCTCGGAGCAAAGCCCTCGACGCGGACCAATTCGAGACCGCGTGCGCCATTGTTGGTGTAACAAGTGAGATTGCCGTTGTAGTCCCTGCGGCTGCTGACGAAACCCGCCGAGTCGTATGACGTGGCGGCATCTTCCCGACAAGTCGCGCATTTCGATCCGCTGATTCCGGCCACGAGGTTGCGATCCCCATGCCTCTCGTAGGTGAACGTGCGCTGCGCGCCGAATGCGTCTGTCGTAGTCGCGCTGCCATCGCCGTTGTACGCGATCGTCACCTGTTGGACGCCACCTGCTTCGGCCGTTTGTGTCCCCCGGCCTTGCGTGTCATAGGTCCAGGTCGCAAAGCGCGCCCCGTTCTCATCGATGAGCGCCGTTAGCGCATTGGGAAATGCCGGGTCTTCGTAGAGATGCTGGTTCGTGGTGGAGTTGGGGCGAGTGACGTATTCAAATCGACCCGCAGCGTCGTACGAATACTGAGTAACTCCCCCAAGAGGGTTCGTCACGCTCACAAGCCGGTCCTGGGTGTCGTAGCCGAGCGCAATGCTGTGGCCGAAACTGTCGCTTACACCGCTGAGTCGACCGGAGACGTCATAGGCCACAGATTTGGTCAGGCCCGCACGGCTCACGATTGTGATCAGCTTTCCATTCGAATCGTACGTCTCGACGTTGTCTTTCTCGTCGGTGAGAGTGAACCCATTGCCAGCATCCTGCAGGCGCATCGCAATACCCTGCGGTGCAGTGATGGTCGATCCATCGACAGTGAAGCTGACGACGCGTCCGTCATCGCGTATTGCGTCCAGACTGATGGTCGTCGTCACTCCCGGGTACGGCGCCGTGCTGTAGTAGAGCTTCAGAGTTCCGATCGGTGCGCCAGCCACCGCGAGGCCGCATTTTCCATTTGAATAACTAGCGGTCGCATTTGTCCACGTGCTGACCTGCGCCTTGATCTGCGCAAATCCGCTAACGCATGCAGTCTCTTCTGTTGCGTAGAGCGACGAGTTGCCCGCGCCAACTGCGTAGGGTCGGTAGTTTGAGTTGGATTGCTGCCGCGTGATCGACCGACTGAAACTGTGCGTCCAGCCGGGACCAAGATGCGCGCTTGCATCCCCAACGCTATTGAAAAATCGCTGGAATGGAATGAGACCGCCGACGTCCGATTCAGTAGCGTATACAGCACCGCTTGCCGGATTGATCGGATCGCCAACGCTGTTACAGTCGCCGCCGCACTGTGCGGCTGGCGGTGGCGGCGCGCGCACATAAACGCCGCAGCCAATGTTGCTTCCCACGAGGCTCCGCGGACCGTCCGTTCCCGCGATGATTCCGCCGCTCCCGTTGTCACACCTCCAATCAATGAATGTGTAGTATTGATTTGGCGGCATGTAGGTCGCATGCGGATTTGAAAATGTAGGCGGTCGAGTGACATAGCATGTGTTGGTGCACGCGTACGGCGTACCGGAATTCGGCGGCGGGGCTTCGCACCACTGGACGTAGTCCTGAAGACCTTCTTGCCATGTCGCGCGCGTTGGTGAGCCAGCGAATCGCCAGTCTTTGCATTCGGCCGTCGAAGCAAGAGATTGGTTCGCTGCGACGCACATTGCCAAGAAGGACAGGATTGCGCCCCATTGCTTGCGTGAGCGCAAACGGTTCGAACCTATCCTTGAAAAGAATTCAATTGTGCGTGCGTGCATCTTCATCGGCATTCCCCTGACTACTGCTCTGTATCTGTCACGCCAGCACGAATCCTCTCATCTGCGTTGAGAAGGAATTACTCGAATAACTGCGTGCTTCGGGAATGAATTGATCTTGACATCGGAATCGCACGCGCACGATCAAGAGCGCTGTTCCGCACCGCCGCAAATGAAAACGCCGGCTGCTCTCGCAGCCGGCGCATTCCTACATTCTGCTTGGCTAACTATTTCTTCGCCGGAAACCCGTACAGCGTGTAGTACGCGTTGAGCTCCGCCGGCGCATTCGCATCGAACAGCGTCTGCGACGCGAGCTTGGCGTGATACACGCGCGCGGTCTGGCGCGGATGCACCTGCTTCTGTTCAGTCGACGCCAGTGTGATGGAGATGGCCTTGCGGTCCGCGCTGATCTTGATCGCCGTCAGATCCTCGCCATGCAGATCCAGCTCGGGCGAACCGTAATCCGGCGCGTCACGATAAACCCACGACTCCACCGACAGTGCCGACTTCAAAATCGCCTCGCTCACGCCGTTGCCCAGCGGCTGCGTGAGATCGACGCGGAAGCCTTCGGGCGTCGCCACCATCGCCGTGATCTGCGGCGCGATGGTCTTTCCGTCCCAGCGCACGTGCTGCAGGCTCGCCACCTTGCCGCCCTTGGCCTGCCAACCGCGGCCGGTCTGGCCTAACAATAGGCTGCCATCGGGCAGGAACACGGGACGCATGACGCCGGATTCGAGCCCTTCGAAGAACGGCATGACGCTGCCCTGCTCGACGCCGTCAACTTTCTGCAGAACGACGCGCAACAGGTTCGACTGGGTCTGATCGCCGATCAGCATCTGGCCTGCGAACGGGCCGAACGCCTTCTGCGTGATCCACGCGGGATTGCCCGGTGAATTCGCGACGCGGTTGTGGGGGAAGAGGATGGTGGCTTTCGCGCGGCGGTCGGCGACCGCGTCGTATTTGATATCGGGCGAATCCGGCGTCATGCCGGGTAGATCGACCAGGCCGGCGGGATGGCCGTAAAACGTGTCCTTCTTGAGCTCGAACATTTTCGAGGTGGCGACGAAGTCGCCCTGGTTGTCGGTGTACCAGATGCGTCCGTCGGGTCCGACGCCAAGGCTCGCGGGACTGCGCATGCCGTTGGCGAACAACTGGAACTTGCCGTTCGGCTCGACGCGGATCGCCCAGCCGTTGAAACCGCCCCAGGTGCCCATGACGCTGCCGCCACCCATGTAGGCGGTGCCGCCGCCGTCATGCGCGAGGTTCAGCGTGAGGTAGTAAGCCCCGTCGGCGCCACGCACGGGGCCGTGCATGTAGCTGTGGTAGTTGGCGTGATACGAGTGCGCGTCGAACAGCGTTTCGTATTTGTCGGCGATGCCGTCGCCGTTGGTGTCGGAGATGCGCGTGAGCTCGGCTTTCTGCCCGGCCACGACCACGAGTCCCTTGCCGTCTTCGACCACGACGCCGAGGCTGTCGAACAAACCTTCGGCAAACGGGCGCCACTCGCCATTCACGATGCGCCACAGGCCGGCGCTGCGCGTGGCCACGACCACGGTGCCGTCCTTGGCGACGGCGAGACCCAGCGCTTCGAACAGCTGATCGCGGCCGTAGTTGTCCTTCGGCGGATAGTAATTCTCGATGCTGTAGCCGGCGGGCAGCATGGCGGTCGATGGTGTCTTGACGAGCGGCGAGCGGCGGTAGTCGTAGTTAGACGCGGCGGGACGCCAGGCCTTGCCGGCCACGGCGACAGTGCCCTTGAGCGTGGCGTTGGCCTTGCCGGCGGGCAGCGTCCAGCGATCGCCGGCAATCGCGCCGGCGCTCGCGGCCGCTCCCTTGAGCAGCTTTGAATTCAGCGCGAACGACTGCGGCGCGGCGAGCGCACCGCTCACGGTGATCGTCACATCGCCGCGTTCGGAAATGGTGGTGCTCACCTCGACGACGTTCTTGCCGACGCGATACTTGAACGCGGGCGCGGCAACCCTGTCTTTCGAGTTGCGCGAGTAACCGAGGAACTGCGCATCGACGGCGGCGATGCGCGCCAGCTGGTCTTCCTTGCTGAGCAGTGACGCACGCATGGTGGCGAAGTCACGGAACTTGGCGTCCTTGAACGAGAAGTCGATGGCCGAGCCATCGGCCTTGAGCGGCGCGAGCAGGTATTCGCGGTCACCGAAGCCGATCTCGCGGCTGTCATAGCCGAGCGCGAGCCCGTTGTTGCCGCGATTGGTGAACTCGCCCGACATCTCGAGAAAGCCGCCCTGCCAGATCTTCACGATGGCGAGCAGCCGCGGATCGAAGGTGTAGTTCACGCCATTCGGATTGCCGACATGAATGGCGCGGCCGGAGGTGCCCGGCAGTGGCCCGCGCTGCAGGCGCACTTCATCGCCGACCAGCCACTGCATGCCGTCGGCGAGCGGATCGTAGGCGGCGGCGGGCGCGAGCTTCGC
Organism: Steroidobacteraceae bacterium; assembly: GCA_035995425.1. Classification (GTDB taxonomy): domain Bacteria; phylum Pseudomonadota; class Gammaproteobacteria; order Steroidobacterales; family Steroidobacteraceae; genus CADEED01. Next base: position 6,285 of record DASYKM010000051.1, on the reverse strand, counting down.
GAGCCGCGTGACCGGACCGCGCGCGCCAGGCTCATTGAGCGTCGCGAGATAGTCGCCGATGGCGTCGATCTGCGCGTCGCTGAGCTGCTCCTTCGCGAACACCGGCATCACCGGTAGATAGGGCTGGCCCTTCGTCGGGCCGCTTTCGGCGACGGCGAGCTGCTCCATGGGCTCCCGCACGGAGCGATGCAGGTATTCGCGGCCGGCCTTGACCTGGAATCGATGGCCCTCGCCGCCTTCGACCACTTCACGCGTGCGCGGCTCGTTGCGGAACAGGCCATAGAGGTTGGGGCCGGTGCTGACCGCCGTATCGCTGGGCTCGATCAGGTGGCAGGCCGAGCAGCCCAGTTGTTCGAAGGTCTCCTTGCCGAGCGCCACGAGGTCCTTGAGATCGTTTTCGTTGGTGTCGCCGCCGGAACTCCTGGGCAGCGTCAACCCGGCGAAGTCCGCGGGTTCATGGCGCGCATTGCGCAGTGCAAAAGGCCCCTCTTTCACGACGACGAACGTGGGGCCGCTGCGATCTTCGCCGGCCCAGATCGCGCCCGTGCTGGGCGCATCGACAATCACGTTATGACGAAAGTCGGTACCGTTGCGTACCTCGAGGATGAAGGCGCTCTCGAGCTTGTTGTACCCGGCGTCGAAGCGCGGGCCGCGAAACTTCAGGTTGAAGGTCTGCCACTGCCCGGTGCCGGCAAGCTCGAAGGCATAGCGCCCCTGGACGAGCAGCGTGGCGCTTGCGCCCGGGGGCGCGCGGTATTCAAAGGCGGTGACGCTGTCGGTCAACGTGGCTTTGGAAACCAGCGGCGACTTGTCCGAAGCGGTTTGCGTGGCCAGGGTTCCGTCGACGACGGCCCATGAGGGGTTGTCCCGGAATGTAACCCCGGGCGCGGCGGTATTCTGTGCCCCGGCGGGCGCGAAACTTGTGAGCACAGCGACGGTCAGAACCGCCAACGCGTGGCGGAGCAAAAAACGCGGCATGGAACCCCCTTGTGTGCGGCTACACTAACGCAATCGCAACGAACGAGACACTCCTGTGCTCTGGATGATTCTTGCCGCCAGTGGCGGAACTACCGCGGCTGCGCCGCAGCCCGAAATCGTCGTCACCGGCTCGCGAGTCGCAACGACAGCGGACAACATCGCCGCCAACGTCACCGTGCTCAAGCGCGAGGATTTCGACGTCGAGAAACCGGTGACGTTGGGCGACGTGCTGCGGCGCGTGGCCGGCCTGCACGTCGACCAGGTCGGCGGGCGCGGCGGTACCGGCTCGCTCTACATGCGCGGTGCCGACCCTAACTACACGCTCGTGCTGGTGGATGGCGTGCGCGTCAACGATCCGACCAATGCGCGCGGCGGCTCGTTCGACTTCTCGGCGCTCGACGTCGCGGACGTGGAGCGCGTCGAAATCGCCCGCGGTCCCTATTCCGCGGTGTACGGCGGCGACGCGCTGGCGGGCGTCATCAACATCGTCACGCGGCACCAGCCTGAGAAAAAGGGCTACGCCTCGGCCGATGCCATGGGCGGCATGTACGACACGCGCGAGATTTCCCTGACCACCGGTGGACCGGTGGCGGGCGGCAACTGGAACATGGGTTTCAGCGATGCGCACGAGGGCGAGCAGGTTCGCGGCAACGAATTCGATTCGCAGCGCGTGTCGGGCGGCTTCGACACCGAGCTCGGTGGCTCGACCACGTTGACCATGTCTGGCCGGTATTCGGAAACCGACCGCGAAGGCTTTCCCGACGACAGCGGCGGCTATGAGTTCGCGGCCATTCGCGACGTCGAGAAGCGCGAGGCGAAGGAGAAAGTATTCGGCGCGGGTCTCACGCATCGCGCCGGGAATGCCACGTTCGCGCTGACGCTGGGCTACTTCGATCGCGACGATCACATCGACTCGCCCGGCATCGCGCCCGGCGTGCGCGATCCTTTTGGCGTACCGCCGAGCATCGTCGATTCGAACCTCACGCGCTTCACCGCGACGTTGACGGGAACACAGAGATTTTCCGATTCCGTGTCGCTGGCCTATGGCGCCGAGTGGCAGCGCGAAGAAGGCGAAAGCGATGGCTCGCTCGATTTCGGCGGCGGCTTCGTGCTGCCGACGTCATTCGCGTTGACGCGCACGTCATGGGCGCCGTTCGCCGAAGTGCGCCTGGCCACGTCCTTCGGGCTCTCGACGCAGGCGGGAGTCCGGGTCGACCGACCCGATGGATATTCGTCCGTCACCAGCCCGCGCGTGCGCGTGGCTTATGAAGTCGCCGACACGGGGTTGACGGTCGCCGGCAGCTGGGGCAAGGCCTTCAAACTACCCAGTCTCTATGCGCTCGGACATCCGCTGGTGGGCAATCCGGATCTCGTGCCCGAGCGTGGCGAGTCGCACGAGCTCGAGCTGTCGCAGCAGCTGCTCGACGGTGCGGCGCGCTGGAGCGCCACCTGGTTCGACGGCGAGTTCCGCAATGCCATCGACTTCGACTCGGGCCCACCGCCCATGCTCGTGAATCGCAATCGCGTGGATTCGACCGGCATGGAGCTCGCCGGCAGCCTGGATGTGGGCGAGCAGTGGATGCTCGACGCCAGCGTCACGCATGCGAAGAGCCGCATTGCTTCTTCGGGCGCGGAGCTGCGCAATCGCCCGGACTGGCGCGCGGGTCTCGGAGCGCATTGGTCGCCGAGTGCGGCGCTCAGGTTTTCGGCCACGGCCACGTACGTGGGCGCGTCTTTCGATTCGTCCATCGCGACAGGGGATGTGGATCTGCCGGCGTATACGCGCATCGACGCGAGCGCGGCGTGGCAGGTGTCACCGCACCTGCAGACCTATCTGGCTATCGACAACCTGACGGACAAGCAGTACGAGCAGTTCGTCGGATTCGTCGCGCGGGGTATCAGTCCCCGGCTCGGGGTGAAGTTCAGTCTTTGACGAGCGACTCGCCGAGGTTGATCGAGTTGCCGTCGGGATCCTCGATGCGGCCATCGCGCATGCCGTAGGCGCGATCGGCGAGCGGCACCTTGACGATGGCGCCCGCGGCGGCAACACGCTCGAAGTACGCATCGATGCCGTGCACCTGGACATAGATCATCGAGGGCACTGGCGCGCCTTCCACCTCGACCGTGATCTCGACACTGTCGCGACACAGGCTCGCGCGATCCGGGGGCTCGCCCCAGGTCCAGCCGAGCTCGAATCCCATGACGCGCGTGTAGTAATCGATGGCGCGTTGCAGGTTGGCCACCTGGAAGATGGGCGAGACGGCGTGCAGGGTTGGCGCGCTCATGTCGAGGTCCGGCCCCTTTCAGAAAATAGGAATGTCCCCTTATTTCTTGAGGTCGAGCACCACGGGCTTGTAGCCGCCGCGGCTCCTGAACCACAGGATCAGGCCTAGATAGACCACGAACATGATCCCCGGCAGCCAGGCAATGGTGCGCAGTGCGTCGTGCTTCGACTCGCGGTCGGCCGCATCGACGGCGGCCTTCGGCTCGCCGGCGATGGTCGCGCGCTTCGCAGGGTCGATGGCCGTGTAGTCGCCGAAGATTCCGGTGCGCTCGGTTTTCAGAGTCTCCACCAGCTGCGTGTTGTTCTTGGCGTCGTATTCGGCGACGCCATGCACCATCTGGCGATCGAGGATCTGGCCGATCAGCGGACCGCCAATGACGCCCGCACCCAGCATGCCGATGCCGGCGACCACGTTCAGCGTGATCGCGCCACCGCGCGGCGATTGTTCGGACACTACGCCGAGCGAAGTCGGCCAGAAGAATGCCTTGCCGAAGCTGTACACGGTGGCCGCGACCACGATCATCGCGGCGCCCTCGGACTTGGAGAGCAGCACCAATCCTGCCAGGGCGACCAGCGCCGAGATGGCGAGCAGGCCGAGCGGAGAAAACCTGTGAATCAGGGCCCCCGCAAACAAACGCAGTACCAGCACGATCGCCATCGCGTAGACCAGGACCCATCCCGCGTTGACGCCGAGATCGGTCATCGCCGGCGTGAGGATCGACGTGATCCAGCTGTCCGTGCCGAGCTCGGTGATGGCGAGAGGAATCATCACGAGGATCATCACGATGAACAGCGGCTTGCCCGCCGAGCGCGACCACAGACCGTAGCCCACCGTGAGCGCCGCGATGAGCACCCACTTGATGGTCTGCGAGAGATGGAACCACTCGCCTACCGCGAACACCATGAGTCCCGCGACGACGAACGCGCTGAGGAAACCGGCCTCGGCGAGCATCTCGCGATACGAGACACCGGCGGCGACGCGCTCGCTCTGCGGGAACTGACGCGGCAGCAGCATCACGATGTATGTGACCACCGGAATGAGGATCAGCGCCATCTGGTAGCGCCAGCCCATGCCGGCGGGGAACATCATGGCGAGAATGCCGCCGAGCACGAAACCCGCGGGCCAGCCGGCGTGCAGACGGTTGAGCCAGGTGGTCTTGTCGTGGCGGAATTCGCGCGCGATCAGCGGGTTGATGCCCGCCTCCACCGCGCCGTTGCCGAGCGACAGCACGAACGTGCCCCAGTACAGCGACCAGTAGCCGTCGGCCATCAGGATCAGGATCAGGCCTAACAAGTGGCAAGCGGCGGCGAACCACAGCGTCATCTTGAAGCCGATGCGATCGATGATCAGCGACAGCAACACGATGCTGATGGCGAAGGGCCACAGGCCCACGCCCGCGAGCTCGCCCTTCTGGGTCTCGGAGAGACCAAACTCCACCCCCCACGCGTCTATCGAAAACGCGCGGAGGATGAAGCAAAAGGAAGTTGCTACCAGCGCGGCGAAACACACCGCGAAAGTTTTCCTGGCCTCGGCTGACGCGGTCATGCCGCCGGTCATAGTGGCTTCTGTATTCATACGTCTCATCCCCCCAAAAAAAAACCCAAAGAGCAAAGTTAATCGTTCAGATCTTCGTCCAGGCGCTGTTCGCCTGGCCTGACTTCAGCACCGCCTCGATGAAAGCCATGACTCTCGTCCCGGTAATTGCATCAGGGGCGAAAAGCGAAGCCGCCTTCGGCGAGCGTGATTCGAGTCTCGCGCTCACGCGTTCCGCAAAATCCGTATAGAGCTGCGAGAAAGCTTCGATGAATCCTTCGGGGTGTCCGCCCGGCAACGCGACGGAGCTCGTCGGCGTGCCCGGATCGCCGCGGCGCACGGTCTGCGGAGATCCGCCCGCTTCGACGACCAGCAATTCTTCGGGGCGTTCCTGGAACCATTCGATCGAACCGGCTTCGCCATACACGCGCAGCCGATGACTGTTGAGCTTGCCGATGGCGACCTGGCTCGCCCACAAACTACCGCGCGCGCCATCGGCGAATCGCAGCAGCACGTTGACGTTGTCGTCGATTGCACGGCCGGGAACGATGGCGGAGACGTCCGCGGCCACTTCCGAAACCTTGGCGCCGGTGACGAACTCCGCAAGCTGGAAAGAGTGCGAACCGATGTCGCCGAGCGCGCCCGCGCCGGCGAGCTTGGGATCCGTGCGCCAGCTCGCCTGCTTCTGGCCGGTCTTCTCGAGCGCGGTGGCGAGCCAGCCCTGCGGATACTCCGCCTGCACCACGCGCAGTTTGCCGATGAGTCCGTCGGCGATGAGCTGCTTGGCGTGCCGGATCATCGGGTAGCCGGTGTAGTTGAACGTGACGCCTAACAAGCGCTTCTTGGCCGCCGCCAGCGCCACGAGTTTTTCGGCGTCGGCCAGGTTGGTGGTGAGCGGCTTGTCGCAGATGACGTCGAGGCCGGCCTCGAGGCAGGCGGCCGACTGCACGTAGTGCACGTGGTTGGGCGTGACGATGGAAACCACTTCGATGCCGTCGGGCCGGGCCGCTTCGGCTTTCAACATTGCGTCCACGGAGGGATAGGCGCGCGCTGGATCGACACCCAATGCGATCGCCGAACGCTTGGTTTTCTCGGCGTCCGAGGAGAACACGCCGGCCAGCAACTGGTAGCGGCCATCGAGACGCGCCGCCATGCGATGCACGGCGCCGATGAACGCGCCTTCACCGCCGCCGATCATTCCCCAGCGCAGTTGCCTCATCTATTTGAGGCCCAGCGTACGCAGCGCCACCGAGGTATCGCCACCCGCCGCGAAATCGTCGAATGCCTTCTCGGTCACGCGGATGATGTGCTTCTTGATGAAGACCGAGCCTTCACGCGCGCCGTCTTCGGGATGCTTGAGCGCGCACTCCCATTCGAGCACCGCCCAGCCCTCGTAGTTGTTGGCCGCCATCTTCGAGAAGATGCCGTTGAAGTCGACCTGGCCGTCGCCGAGCGAACGGAAGCGGCCGGCGCGATTCACCCAGGGCGC
>DASYKM010000050.1:0-2106 GCA_035995425.1 Steroidobacteraceae bacterium | reverse complement strand
CCGTCACGTTCTATTCCATCGCCTCTTTGACGAGTTCATCGGCGGCTTCCGCCAGCAACTCGTCGGAGGCTTCGCCATAAACTGACTCGCGGCCGATTTCCAGCATCACCGGCACCGCGAGCGGCGAAACATGATCGAGTTCCTTGTGGACGATCCGCCCCTTGATTCGCGCCAGCATATCACTGAGCCGCCTGATATCGAGCAGCCCGGTGGCGGCATCGGCGCGCGCGGCGCGCAGCAGCACGTGGTCGGGCTGGTGCTTGCGCAGCACGTCGTAGATCAGGTCGGTGGAGAACAGCACCTGCCGCTTGCTCTTTTCCTCGCCGGTGAATCGCCGCGCGATCAGGCCGGAGATCACCGCACAAGTGCGAAAAGTGCGCTTCATCAGCGCGGATTCCGCAAGCCACGCTTCGAGATCGTCGCCCAGCATGTCCGGGTCGAACAGCGCGTCGAGATCGAGCTTGCCCTGCCGGATCATGAACGACAGGTCGCCGAGGCTCCACACCGCCAGTGCATATTCATTGGCGACGAAACCGAGCGGCCGCGCCCGCGCGCGTTCCATCCGCCGCGTCAGCAGCATGCCCAGCGTCTGGTGCGCGAGGCGGCCTTCGAACGGATAGCAGACAAGGTAATGCTTGTTGGCGCGTGGAAAGGTTTCCACCACCAGTTCGCGCACGCCGGGCACACGGGAAAAATCGGCTTGCAGCGACAGCCAGTCGCGCACCTGGTCCGGCAACCCGTTCCACGCCCGCTTGTCAGCGAGCAGTTTTCGCACGCGTTCGGCGAGATAGGTGGAGAGCGGAAACTTGCCGCCCATGTAGGACGGCACTTTTGCATCGGCATCGTTTGCCCGCGAGACGTAAACCTGATCCTCCATCAACGACTCGTATCGCACCACCTCGCCGCCAAACACGAACGTATCGCCGATCACCAACCCCTCGATGAAGGATTCCTCGATCTCGCCAAGCATCCGGCCGCCGCGTCCCAGCGCGCCGGTCGATCCCGAACCGCCGCCGCGCGAGCGCACCAGCCGCACCTTCAGCATGGTGTCTTCGACGATGGTGCCCACGTTCAAACGATAGCTCTGCCGCACTCGCGGATTGGTGACGCGCCAGCGGTCGTTCTTGTCCTGCTTGATGCGCGCGAAGCGTTCGTAGGTTTTCAACGCGTAGCCGCCGGTGGCGACGAAATCCACCACGTCGTCGAAGTCGGTTCGCGCGAGATTCGAATAGGGTGCCGCGGTCAGCACTTCACTAAAAAGTTCGTCGGCGAGAAACGGTTCGCCGCAGGCGCAGCCCAGCACATGCTGCGCCAGCACATCGAGCGCGCCGATGCGCAGCGGCGGCGTGTCCTGGGCGTTCTCCGCCACCGCATCGATCGCCACCCGGCATTCCAGCACCTCAAAACGGTTGGCCGGCACCAGCACCGCGCGCGAGGCCTCGTCGATGCGGTGGTTGGCACGGCCGATCCGCTGCATCAGCCGTGAGGCGCCCTTCGGCGCGCCGATATTGATCACCAGATCGACGTCGCCCCAGTCGACGCCGAGATCGAGCGACGAAGTGCAGACCACGCCGCGCAACTTTCCCGCGGCCATCGCGTCCTCGACCTTGCGGCGCTGGGCGACATCGAGCGAGCCGTGATGCAGGGCGATCGCAAGACCATCGTCGTTCATGCGCCAGAGATCCTGGAACAGCATCTCAGCCTGGCTGCGGGTATTGACGAACACCAGCGTGGTCTTGTTGGCCTTGATCAGGTCGTAGATTTCATTGAGCGCATGGCGCGCGGTATGGCCCGCCCACGGCAGCCGTTCGCGGGTGTCGAGCATCTCGACGATCGGCGCCGCGGCCCCTCCGGCGACGACGATATCTGCGGCTTCGATGGCGGAATCGCGTTGCGGCACCAGAAACCGCGCCAGCGATTCCGGCTCCGCCACCGTGGCCGACAGGCCGATCGCGCGCAGCTGCGGCGCCAGCCGCCACAGCCTCGCCAGCCCCAGCGACAGGAGATCGCCGCGCTTCGAGGTCACCAGCGCATGCAACTCGTCGAGCACGATGCGCTTCAGCGAGGAAAACAGAAACGGCGCGTCATCGGACGACAGCAGCAGCG
>DASYKM010000049.1:0-42916 GCA_035995425.1 Steroidobacteraceae bacterium | reverse complement strand
GGTGGCTCGGACCTGGGGCCGGCGATGGCGGTCAAGGCGCTGCACCAGCTGACGGCCAATGCGCCGCGCGTGCTCTTCGTTTCCAACGTCGACGGCACGGACCTCGCCAACGCGCTCGAAGATGCGGACGCCGCGCGCACGCTGTTCATCGTGGCTTCGAAGACCTTCAGCACGCAGGAAACTCTCGCCAACGCGCGCACCGCGCGCCACTGGCTCAGCGCCGAGCTCGGCGAGGCGGCAGTGCCGGCGCATTTCGCCGCGGTCTCGACCAACGCGCAGGCGATGGATTCCTTCGGGGTCAATCCCGACTATCGCTTCATGATGTGGGACTGGGTCGGCGGCCGCTATTCGCTGTGGTCGTCGATCGGTGTATCGCTCGCCGTCGCCATCGGCCGCGAGGGTTTCACCGCACTGCTGGCCGGCGCGCATGCGGTCGACGAGCATTTCAGAAGCGCGCCGTGGGAGCGCAACCTGCCGGCGCTCATGGGCTTGTTAGGCATCTGGAACATCAACTTCCTCGAGCTGCCGACGCTCGCCGTGCTCCCGTACGATGGGCGCCTCGGGCGTTTTCCCGCCTACCTGCAGCAGCTCGACATGGAGAGCAACGGCAAGTCGGTGAATCTGGCCGGCCAGCCGCTGCAGCATTCCACCGCGCCGGTGATCTGGGGCGAGCCCGGCAACAACGCGCAACATTCTTTTTTCCAGATGCTGCACCAGGGCACGCCGCGCGCCGCGCTCGACCTGCTGTTGCCGGCGCAGTCGTCTGCCGACAATCCGGCTCAAGCCGAGCTCGCGATCGGCAATTGCCTCGCGCAGGCCGAAGCATTCGCATTTGGTTACTCGATGGAGCAGGCCACCGCCGAGCTCCAGGCGCGCAAACTTCCGCCCGAGCGCGTCGAACTTCTCGCGCGCCACAAGGTCCATGCCGGCAACCGTCCGGTGAGCGTGGTCGCATTCGAGCGACTCGACGCGCGCACGCTCGGCAGCCTGATCGCTCTGTACGAACACAAGATATTCACGCAGAGCGTCGTCTGGGGCATCAATGCGTTCGATCAATGGGGCGTGGAGCTTGGCAAGAAAATGTGTGACGAAGTGTTGCCGCTGGTGCGCGATCCGGAAGCAGCCACGGGTACACGCGGCATGCTGAAGCCGCTGCTCGATCGCCTGACCCAATGGCGATCCTGATGCTCCGAGAATCCCGTGCTGGCACCATTGTCGCGCTGTTGGGCGCAGCGCTGTGCACCTTTGCGACGCGGCCCGCGATCGCGGATCCTGGCTGGTTCGAGTCGGGCGATACAATGCTGCGCATGGATCTGCAGCTGCTCAATGATGCAGAGATCATTCGTCTGCCGCTAAATCAATGGCCGCTGCCGCGCGCCGCGGTCCAGTACGCGCTCGACAACGCCAAGGAGCATTTCGCGACCAACGCCGCGGTCAACGCAGCGCTCGGGCGTGTGCGGGCGCGAGTCGCTCCCGCGCAGAAGGGTTCCACTCGGCTCGAAGCTATTGTGAACGGCGGGCATGCCGGACTGTGGCGCGACTTCGATACGCTGGCGCGCGAGGATGGCGAAATCGGCGCAAGCGCGAACTTCAACTCACAACGATTCGCCGTGGGACTCAATGTAACCGCCGTCGCCAACCCCGACGACGGGCACACGGTGCGTGCTGACGGATCGCATGCCACCGTCCAGCTCGGCAACTGGCTCATCAGTGCCAACATGCTCGATCGCTGGTGGGGGCCAGGACACGAAGGTAGTTTGATTCTCTCCAACAACGCTCGCCCGATGCTGACCATCATGGCGGAGCGAGCGGCCGCGAAGCCGTTCGAATCGCGCTGGCTCAGCTGGCTTGGACCGTGGCGGTTCAGTTTCGGTATCAGCCAGATGGAAAACGAACGTGCTGACATCGACGCGCCGCTGTTCATGGCGTGGCGAATCGAAATCATGCCTTTCAAGGACATCGAGCTGGGTTTCTCGCGCACCGCGCAGTTCTGCGGCAGGCAGCTCGAGTGCAACCTCAACGTGTTTGGCAATTTGCTGGCTGGTAATGACAACGTCGGTATTGACGCGACGCCGGAAAATGAACCGGGCAATCAGATGGCGGGCTTCGATATCCGCTGGAATTCACCAATTGGGAACGGCCCATATGCGATTTACTCGCAGATGATCGGCGAAGACGAGTCCTCGTACATGCCCGCCAAGTACATTGCGCAATTCGGCGCGGAAGTGTGGCGACCGCTCGCGCAGGGCGGATTGCTGCAAGGGTTTGCCGAATACTCCACGACAACCTGTTCCGCGAATACCTCGCGCGGCCCTTACTACAACTGCGCTTACAACCAGGGGCGTTTCAATGTCGAGGGGTACCGCTATCTCGGGCGAGTAATCGGCTACACCGCGGATCGTGACGCGGAGAACTGGTCGCTCGGTGCAAACTACAGTTCGAGCGACGGCGTTCTGTGGTCGGCCACCGCGCGCAGATCGCGCCTCAATCGCGATGATTTCGATGACGTGCACAACTCGGTGGCTTCTGTACCTACTGACTACAATGCCCTCGATCTCGGCTGGAAAGGCGGTTTGTTTGGCGAGGAGTTTTCCGTCGACCTCGGCGTCGAGGCAGTGAAGCCCGCAAACGGCGAGCAAGACGTCTCGCCGTTCGGATTCATCAGTTGGCGTCACGACTTCAAGCCGTGAGCCCGGCCAGGCTGCAGATGAGCCTGCTGTGGTTGGTGGTGTGCTTTTGGGTGACGATCGCGAGGGCGGACCCCTGGCTCGCGCCCGGCGACGAGGGTATCCGTAGCGATATCTTGCGGCTTGCCGACGCCGGCATTCTGCGCGGGCCGGTGACGACCTGGCCCATGTCCTGGCCGGATATTGCGCGCGATGCGTTGGGGGCGGATGACCACGGGCTGGACGCTGCATCCGCTGAAGCTTTATTTCGCATCCAACGACTTGCGCGGAATTCTTCGGCTCATGGCTATGAGGGCTTGGGGTATCGAGTGAGCGGTGCCCACCAGCCCACGACGTTACGCGGCTTTGCCGATACGCCGCGCGAAACAGCGGAATTGGCACTACGAGCCGGCTGGCTCACAGACCACCTTTCACTAAGTCTGCAGGGCGCATACGTCGCCGATCCAGAAGATGGGAAAGAGTTCAGGGCTGACAGTTCGTATCTCGGCGTGAACGTCGGCAATTTCATGATCTCCGCAGGCTTAATGGAGCGCTGGTGGGGTCCAGGTTGGGACAGCAGCCTCATTCTCTCGACCAATGCGCGGCCAATTCCGACCGTTACCCTCGAACGCAACTACACCGATCCGTTCAAGACCAAATTGCTGTCGTGGATTGGCCCGTGGCGCGCGAGTATTGCGATGGGCGAAGCTGAATCTCACGATGTCTCGGTGCCCAACGTTCGATTTTTCGCTGCACGCGTCAACTTCAAACCTCGGCCTTGGCTTGAGTTCGGACTCTCTCGGACCGCGCAACTGTGCGGAGGCGATCGGCCATGCAACTGGAGCACGTTCATCGACATGCTGTCCGGGAACGACAATCAGGTGGCGGAGAACGGGATTCCGACCGCGACTCAACCCGGCAACCAGATGGCGGGGTATGACATGCGACTGCGTTCCCCGTGGCGCGCTCTGCCGCTGGCCTTCTATACGCAATGGATCGGTGAGGACGAAGCGGGTGGTTTCCCTTCCAAGTTCATCGGCCTATTTGGTCTTGAGGCCTGGGGATCGAGCTCATTCGGGGCATGGCGCCTGCGGACCGAATACAGCGACACTGCCTGCAGCTTCTTGAGCGAGCAGCCCGAGTTCCGTTGCGCCTATGTGAACAGCCTTTATCCACAGGGTTACGCGTATCGCGGCCGAACCATCGGCAGTTCCATGGGTAACGACAGCCGGATGTTCGCGCTTGCTGGAACTCTTACCAGTTCCGACGGGGGGGTGTTGAGCATCACGCTTCGCAAGGTCGATCTCAACCGCGATGGTGGGGACCATCCAATCAGCAACGTGCGGCTCGATCTCGGCGATGTAGAATTGCGGTACTCGCGGGTATTCGGAGCAGGCAGAGTCGGCCTCGGCATCGGATATCAGGATCCGGCTATTACGGCAGAATCCGCGTCCCGCGTGCATGGTTTCGCCTTTTGGCAACAAGGATTCTGATGCGCAGGGGATGGTTGGTTCTGGTGGCGTTGATGGCGTTTTCCGGTTCAGTGCCGGTGCTCGCCCAAGTTCCCACGGCGGAACAGCTCGAACTCCTTCGCACCATGAGCCCTGAGGACCGCGCAGCGCTCATGGAGCAGCTCGGCATCAGTGGTGCAATCCTCGGTGACTCAGCTTCCGCAAGCGGCGCGGCAAATATCACGCGCGGCACCCGCAGCAGCCGCGACGTTGACAGCGCCAGGCGCGAAGGCGGAACCTTCGACCGGCCGCCTGCCGACAATGCACTGAAACCCGATGACACGGTGCTGATCGACATCGATTTCAAGAAGGACAAGCCCGCGCGCATCGAAAGCCAGGGCGCTGGTGTGCCGCCCATCACGATCCCCGCGGAACCGGCACCGGTTCTTGAAGCGACCGAACGGGAAGTCCTGCAGCAGCGCATCGACCTCATCCGTTCGCGCAATCCATACCAGCTCGACGCCCCCGGTCAGCTGCTGTTGCCGGGTTTCCTCCCCATCATGCTCGCCGGCCTCGACGAGGAGCAGGCTACTCATCGGCTCATGTCGGTCGACGCCTTTGTGAAGCTCGACATCAAGCTGACCAAACTACCAATACGCAAGGCGGGTGCCGCGGGACTCAAGCCCTTCGGCTACGACCTCTTCAAGAGCAGTGCATCGACCTTTGCGCCGTTCACCGACGTGCCGGTGCCGTCCGACTACATCGTTGGTCCCGGCGATCAGCTGACCGTACAGCTCTTCGGCAGCCAGAATAAGAATTTGCGTCTCACCGTTGGTAGGGATGGCCGCGTCAGTTTTCCGGAGCTTGGACCGATCAGCGTCGGCGGCCGCAGCTTCGCGGGCGTGGCATCCGAGATCGAAGGACGTGTTTTACGGCAGATGATCGGCGTGCGGGCCAGCGTCGCAATGGGCGACACGCGCTCGATTCGCGTGTTCGTCATGGGCGAAGCGAATCGACCGGGTACGTACACCGTCAGTGGTCTCGCGACCATCACTTCCGCGCTGTACGCCTCGGGTGGCGTCAAACCCATCGGCTCGCTGCGCAATGTCCAGCTCAAGCGCGCTGGCGCGGTGGTGCGCAGTTTCGATCTTTATGACCTGCTGTTGCAAGGCGATACCAGCGACGATGCCAAACTACTCTCGGGCGACGTCATTTTCATCCCGCCGGTTGCCGCCACGGTCGCCGTTGACGGCGAAGTCCAGCGTCCCGCCATCTACGAAATAAAGGGCAACACCTCGGTGGGGGACATCGTGCGCCTTGCCGGCGGTTTGACCGCCGAAGCAGATTCGAGTCGCGCTGCGTTGGTCCGGGTCAATGATTCGCGAAGGCGCGTGGTAGTGAACGTGCCGCTCGACGCGAGCGCCGAGAGCATCGAACTACTGCGCAACGGCGACAGCTTGCGCATCTTGCGCCTGCGCCCGACGCTTGATCAGGGCGTGACCCTCGAGGGCCACGTATTCCGGCCAGGTCCCGTGGCCTGGCAGGATGGCATGCGCGTCTCCGAGGTGCTGGGCTCGGTGGATGAGCTCAAGCCGAATGCCGACCTGAACTACGTCTTGATCCGGCGCGAGCTTCCGCCCGATCGCCACGTGTCGATGCTTTCTGCGGACCTCGGCGCAGCGCTGCGAAATCCTGCGTCGCCGAAAAACGTCGAACTCATGCCGCGCGATCGCATTATTGTTTTCGATGTCGAATCCGGGCGCGAACAGGTGATCGGTCCGTTGCTGGACGAGATGCGCCGGCAATCGCGCATTAACCAGCCGAGCGAGATCGTGCGCATCGACGGTCGCGTCAAGGCACGGGGCGACTATCCACTCGAGCCGCAAATGCGCGTCAGCGACCTGCTGCGCGCCGGCGGTGGCCTGCAGGACGCGGCGTACGGAGTCAAGGCGGAGCTTACGCGCTACCGGATCGGCAACGACGCACGCCAGACACAGCTCATCGATATCGATCTCGCGGCTATTCTAAAAGGCGACGACAGCGCCGATCTGCTGCTGCAGCCATTCGATTTTCTGAGCGTCAAGGAAGTGCCGGAATGGAGCGAGCAGGAACAAGTCACGCTGGTCGGTGAAGTTCGATTCCCTGGCAACTATCCAATTCAGCGCGGCGAGACGCTTCGATCAGTATTGAATCGTGCCGGTGGGCTCACCAAGCTCGCTTTTCCCGAAGGTTCGGTGTTCACGCGTCGTGAGCTGAAGAGTCGCGAGCAGGAACAGATCGACCGCCTGGCGGATCGCCTCCAGAGCGATCTGGCCGCGACAGCGTTGCAAGCCGCGGCGGCAAGTCAGGGACAGGCCGGGCAGGCACTGACGGTCGGGCAATCATTGTTGACGCAGCTGAAGGCAACCAAGGCCGTCGGTCGGCTGGTCATCGATCTCAGTCGAGTGATCGACGCGCCATTTGGTTCGGCCGAAGACGTGGTACTCCGCGAAGGCGACCAATTGATCATCCCCAAGCAAAAACAGGAAGTCACCGTCATTGGCGAAGTCCAGAACACGACGTCGCATTTCTATCGCGCGAATCTCTCGAGGGATGACTACATCGGATTGTCCGGTGGCGTGACCCGCAAGGCCGACCGCGGACGCATTTACGTGGTTCGTGCGGACGGCAGCGTCGTCTCGAGTGAAGTCGGTGGATGGTTCCGCCGCAGCGGCCAGGTTGCGATGAAGCCGGGTGACACCATCGTCGTACCGCTCGACACCGAACGCATGCCCGCACTGCCGCTCTGGCAGGCGGTTACGGGCATCCTTTACAACCTGGCGATCGCGGCTGCCGCCGTGAATTCATTCTGACGCGCGGCATCGATACCTCGATGAAAACTGTCATCACCGAAGAGGGCGGCGGAACGTCCGGCGAGCCATCCCCAGACAACGCAATGACCGATGTGTTTGGATTCGTACGCATGGCCTGGCACCGACGCTGGTTGGTCATCTCTTCGGGGCTGTTGTGTGGCGTAGGTATGGGCATTTACGCGTTCACTGCCGACCCTTGGTATCGCGCGCAGGTCACGCTGCTGCCGGTCGAAAACAAGTCTGCGCAGGGACTGCTCAGCCAGCTGGGGCCGTTGTCAGGCCTTGCGGGTCTCGCCGGTGTCTCGCTCGACGGCGGCAACCGGGCCGAACCGTTGGCGGTCCTGCGCTCCGGCGATTTCGCGCGCGATTTCATCGAGAAGCAGCAGCTCATAACAGTATTGTTCGCCGACAAGTGGGATGCGAAGCAGCGGAAGTGGAACACCGCGTCGGTCGATGCGCCGGACATCCGTGACGCCGTCAAATACTTCGACGAGGGGGTTCGGCACGTCGGCGAGGACCGCAAGCTCGGCCTTGTGATACTCACAGTGGAGTGGAAGAACGGGAAATTGGCGTCCGAATGGGCCAACCAGATTGCACTCGACATCAATGCGCAGTTGCGTGCTCGCGCCATTGCAGACGCAGAGAAATCCATCGGCTACTTGCGCGCAGAACTGACGTCCGCCAATGAAGTGGTGCTGCAGCAATCCATCAGTCGGTTGATCGAATCGCAGATGCAAACGCTGATGGTGGCACGCGGCAATGAAGAATATGCCTTCCGAGTAATCGACAAGGCACATCCGCCGAAGAAGCGCTTCAAGCCGATTCGATCCCTTTTGATCCTCGGCGGAGGCGTGATTGGCGGGTTGCTGGCCTGCGTCTATGTCGCGATACGCGGGCAGCGGCCGCGCCCCGCTTAGCGCGATCCGTGAGTCGACGGCGGATGCGCCCGTGATCTTCCCATGGTGGTCAACCTTCAACCTGAGGCGATCCTTGCGATCGATTCCTGGTACACCGCCATGGTAGCGTTGACGACAGAGGCCGTAGAAAAACGGCTCGCCACGTCGGAACGGGCGGCTTCTCCCATTTGTTTGCGCAAGTCTGCGTCGTCGACGAGGCGAAGAATGGCAGAGGCCAACGCCGCGCTGTCCTTGGCCGGCACTAACAAACCCGAAACACCTGGTCGCAATGCGTCACGGCAGCCAGGCACGTCCGTCGCGATCAACGGTAAGCCAGTTGCGCCGCCTTCCAGCAGTGATCGGGGCAAACCTTCGCGATAGGAAGGCAGGCAGAGAATATCGGCCTTGGCCAACACTTCCGGGATATCAGATCGCCAGCCCCAGTACTCAACCGTGCCTTCCCGCTGCCATTGCTGCAACGTCTGCAGGGGAATCGATTCCGGATTCGGGTCAGTTCCGCCTACGAGCACGAACTTTGTCGCCGGACGCTGCGCTGCGACTATGTGTGCGGCTTCGACGAACTCACGAATGCCTTTGTCCCAAAGCATTCTGCCCAGGACCATGACGGTGACGTCAGCTTCGTGGTGTTGCCGCGGCGTGTAACACGAGACATCGATCCCCGAACTTGGGATGACCCGGCTGCGAGATGCCTGCGCCATCTCCTGCCGACAATAGAGCAGGAGATCGTCGTGATTCTCGAAAAGCATCGTCACATTCGGTCGCATGCAACCAAAGCGCAGCAGCGGGCGAACAAGAAAGCGCAGGGCCCTCGCGGCTGGCTCGGACGATGAAAAGACAAACCCGAGGCCGGTGATGGAATTTACGACACAAGCGGTACCGAGCAACCGCGCGACGATGCTGCCATAGAGCATGGGCTTGATGGTTACGTGGTGAACGAGAATCGGCCTAAGGCGCCGTGACAGCGCAACCAAGGCGGCGAGTGTACGCAGCTCGGTCCATGGATTGACGCTCCCTCGACGTAGCGGCAGGCGATGAACAGCAAAAGGCAGCGTACGGAACCGCATGTCGGAAGAATCGAAAGGAACGGCAACCTGCAGATCAATCCCCTGTTCGACCAATGCTTTGGCAAGCGCCAATCGGTGCATCAGGAAGTATTCGGGATCGTTACCGACCAGCAGGATGCGGCGCCCGCGAAGCAGTGCCGGACTCGTGATGTTCAATTGCCTTCTACCAAGGTTTCGGACTGTTTCCTGGGTTTAACCGCATCCAGGTAGGCCTGCTCAAACAGCTGCCGGGCAACTTCGACCGAAAAGTGCTGCTCGATGTGCCGACGCGCACGTTCCCCGATTTCTCTGAGCGCCTCGGGGCTCATGCTAACAACTCTGCCCAGGACTTCGCTCAGTCGATCTGCATCCTTCACCGGAACAACCCAACCGGTATCACCGACGATGCAGCTCGCGTCACCCGCGTCAGTTACCACGCAGGGCACGCCCATCGCCATTGCCTCGGCGACGACATTGGGGAAGGCCTCGAAAGTGGACGTGAGGCAGAACACGTCAATCGCTGCCAGGCATCGGTTGACATCGCGTCGCTCGCCCGTCAGCACAAAACGCTCCGAAACACCGCTCTGCGAGATCCAGCGCATCAGTTCGACGTTGGTGTCGTCTATGCCCCTCCCAACCAGCAGGAATCGGACCTTCGGATGCAACCGCGCAATAGATGTCGCCGCCTGTACGAATAGTTCATGATTTTTCAATCGATCGAATCTCGCGACCATCCCCACGACCAGTTCGTGCTGGCCAAGTCCCACTTCGCCGCGCATCGACTGCCGCCATTGTTTTCGCTGGGACAGATCGGGCAATTCGAATCCGTTCGGAATGACCCGCATCCGCTTCGAGCTGTAACCCCATTTCTCATGGGAAACCCGGGCCGACTGCGCGCAGCACACGATGACTCGTGGCACGAAGCCGGACAGCAGCGCGCAGGCCCGCATGATCCAGACAGTTGCCCGAGAAGAGCTCTCGTCGAATCCCGTATTGCGGATACCCCATACGATTTCCCGACGACCGGCAAATCTGGCTGCAAGCCCTCCAAAGAGATCGCCATGATACAGCCAGGTCTGAATGACCGTGGGTCGCCGCTGGCGAATGAGGCGCACGAGTCGCAGGAACGCCAGACCATTTAGTCGGCTGGGCCTCAAGCCAAGCGCATGCACGTTGACACCGCGGGCTTGAAGGTCGCGGCCGACCGGGCCGATATCGCGCAGCGAAACGACAACGTGTCGCGAAATCGCCGGCGGATCGGACATGATCAGCTTCCGCAGCGTCAATTCTGCCCCGCCGATGTCCAGGCAGGTAATGACATGCAGCACTGAATCGATTCGCGATTGCGCCGCGGGCGTGGGGGAGCGGGTCACGGTAAACTCATCGTAATACCGACGCCAATTGAACTAGCAGGAAGAGCGCGGAAATGGCATAGCCGATACGACGCGAATTCGGTGTGGCCCTGCTGAAACCGATCGCGATCATGATGTAGTAAAGCGGATAGATGATCGTCTTGTGGCGAGTCTGCAGTGAGTAAGTTCCCACGAGAATCAGGATTACCGCGATCGCAACTGAAATCGCTCTTTGTCTATCGATTGCCGGCCTGCCGCGTAACATTCCCGCGAAGAACCACGCGTTCAGCCACAAGGAGTAGATTGGGACGAAGACGCCCAGCACTAAGCTTCGCAAGTCGAAGTGAGTCGCTTCGGTGAGCGGCCGCAGCGTGAGGAAGGGGTACATGAAGATGTACGCCGCGTTCAATACCAGCCGGAGCACGAACGGAAATTGCTGGATAGTGAGGAACACTGCATTTGCCGAAGGATCGGCGCTGAGATCAGCGAACAGTTCGCGTCCGAGCAATCCGACCGTGTCGATCTGAAGATAGGTCGCGGCGAGATCGAGCGCCAGCGGCGCGGCAAATGCGCTGGCAAACGCAAGTGCGAGTGCAAGCGTGAAAGAGGTGCCGGGATGCCGGCCCACGAAGTCGCGGATTTCACTGAAATAGATGATCGGATAGGCAAACATGAGGATGGCCCCGGTACCGGGGCGTACGCTCAATTGCAGAACGAGGACCACAATGGCGCTCAGGAATCTACGTTCATTGATGAGGCACAGCGAGTAGACGAACAGAGCCGCGGTCAACGTATCTCGCAGGAAAATGACGCCGCCGTTCATCATCAGAAAAGGACAGATCACGGCGAACACGAACACCGTATTCGCCAGGCGGCGATCGCTCGAGAGTTGGAGCATGAGCTTCGCAGAGAACGTCGCCAGTAGCGCCGCCGTGCCAGACTGGAAGAACAACACATCGAGCGGATGATCAATGCGCAGCGGCGTAATTGTCCGCAGCAGTTTTGTGAACAAGGGTTCGAAGTGCCAGTAGAAGGGCCGCGTCTGCATCTCCGGCAATACCGAATCCGCAACCAGCGAAAAAAAATAAGAGTCGTCAGTCCACGAAGGGGACAGAGGCGAGGTCGTGCCGTATGTATCCGGGTATACGGCGGATTGCACGAGCACGAACAAGCCAACGAAAGCGGAGTTCACCAGGAACGCCAGCGCGAAATTCGCGCGCTCTTCGCGATGGGCGAATAGCACGAATACGTTCCAGACGCAGAAGTACCATGCGAAGTTCGCCATGCTCGACGGGTTGACGGCCAGGATGGTTCCAACCGTCAGGGCGGTCGCTGCGAGCGCGATCGATGTGCGCCAGACGCTGGCGTTGTAGCTGTACGTCGCGAGACTGGACGCGGTCGGATGCATTGCGCAGGAGCCTAATCCGGCGGCGTCAACGACGAATGAATCGGGTTTGCAGCCAACGGATCAGAAAAGAGCGCACACGGGTCGGGCTAAACATTGGCTTGTAGTGCGCGCGGAAGCTCTGCAGCGTTTCCTTCCGCTCGTCAGCTGGCGCAGGAGGAATGAGATCGGGACTGACGCCGTTGCCGGGCAGCAGTCGGATCCAGTGTGCCAGCAGCCGGTCCACATAGGACTTGATCGATCGGCTGCCAAGCGCCGCCACGCGATTTGCATGCAGCTTGAGCAGGTTGTCAATCTGCGCATCGAACTCCACGCGGTCTTTGAACAGCGTAGCTCCCTCGCCGAGTCCGCGGTGATACGAGATGTTTGAAGCGAGCACGTCGATGCCCGCGTTGAACGCGTCATACACACTCATGGCACCCCCATCGAACCCGAGGTATATGAGGAAGTCGGCCGATCTCAGCGCGTCCTTGTAAAGCTGGTATTCCCCCGCCGCGAAGCGCGAATACCGGTAGATCTCATAGTTCATCTCCAGCTCGCCGAGTTTTTCGCAGAAGCTCTCCCAGCCCCAACCCAGGAAACAAAATACGAAGGCAGCCCGTTGCTCGGCCGGGCGGCCGCGAAAGCAGTCGATGATCCACTGCTCGTTCTTCCTGCCGTCTTCGTAGCGAGCCGAAAAAAAAGCCACTCTGATTGGCCGCACCGTGAGATCCCGAGCCGGTAGTTCGATGCCCGCAATACCGATGGAATCGCCCTTAAGAGCGGCCACGAATTCCGCATCGTGGGGTGACATACAGATGAAACTGTTGAAGCGCGCGAAGCTGGCGCGGAGCTCCATTTCTTTGACACGGTCGTCGATGTGGGTGATGAACAGCGAGTTCACACGGGCGCGCGCGTCGTACAGCGCGATCAGATAACGCGAGTTGAAAATGACGTCTTCGCCGCTGTATTGGTTACCCTTGCCGATTCGTGTTTCGATGCCGCGCGCGCCCAGTTCTGCTGCGATGTCACGCATGAGCCGTTCGATGATCCAGCCCTGGTTCTCGGGTTCGACGATGAAGACGCTGCGAATGGGAGACATTGGGAGGACCAGGTAAATAGACCGACGCATTGTAGCGGGTCGTTCCTCAAGGTTCGCCGTGTCGTTGCCAACCGAGGTTGTAGTAAGCGGCTTCGCGATAAGGCGCCGGCAGGCGCGCGAACTGCGGTGAATAGTCGACATCCCTGAACTCGAACATCGACGTCCATGGCGCCCGAAGGGTTGAGCGCAAGGCACGCAATTCCACCACGTTGATTGCCGTGGCGCCGAGGTTGCGGCCAGCCATGCTGCCCTCGGTGGGGCACACCAGCTGGATCGTGCTGAACCCTTCTCCCGAGGTGATCGGCGTGCGCGCAACATAGAGGTATCGGTCGGCTTTTGAGGAAATGGACGTGAGCGCTGCTGACCAGTTTGCGATGTACTGCAACGTGCCCACCACAAGCGCGATGTCATTGTTCTTGGGCACCTTTGTATGATCGGTATAGAACGTTGGCTTCACTCTGAAACGCGCATATAGCTCGCGACCAAGCTCGCAGCTGCGGTGGTTGTCGACCACGCGGTAGTCGAGGGCCGCTATGGCGTCGCGACGGAGTACGCGCAGCAGTTGGAAGAAGTTGTCTCCGAAGCCACCGCCGACGTCCAGGACAGACACGCGCCCGCGGCTGAGCTGAACGTCATGAATCATCGATGCGATCGGCAGCAAGTGCCGCGGGCAGGCGCTGCCGGCAATAAGCAATCGGCCGGCGAGCGACGGCGCGCCTAGGGCGCTAATCATGTTACGAAGTCCGAGCTTCCAGCGTGGCGCGTCGGGATTCGCGAGCTCTTCGCTGCCGCGGATACCAAGCTTTTTCGCAGATCGACGGCAATGGTCCACCCAACCCTCGGTATTGAAAGGATCGTCGAAACCCAGCTTGTGCGGGCCTGGGGGGAGGACACCAAAGAAGTACGGCGGCTGCACCACATCTCCGGGCTTGTAATGAGTCACTTCGTCGACCATTGCGCGTCTCAGTCAGCTGTTCAAGGCGGAAATGTACCCGAACGTGCAGAACATGGGCGGCAGAATCATTGTTGCGCCTGCGCTTCGCGCTTCTTGAACAGCCTGAACGCGGCGGCAGAAGTGAACACGAAGAACGGGACGAAGGTCATGGCCCAGGCTATGGCAGCGCCGACGATTCCGAATAGGGAAACGAGCACGACGAATGATCCGAGCCCGACGACCAGGCTAAGAAGATTGCCGATGAAAGGAAGATCCGCGCGATTCAGCGCAACGGCGAGCGGATGTCCCCAGACGAGTGGTGCGCCGATCACGACACCAATCAACATCCAGATAGTTAGCGATGGGATGCTCGCGAATTCCTCGCCGAATAGCTGGGTGCCAAAAAAGACGAGTCCAAAATAGCCAGCTGCGGCGATGCAAGCGGTCAGGACGGCGAGGGCGATGGCGCTGCGCCGCAGGAGCGAACGTGTGCTCCTGTATTCTCCCATGGCGATCCGGCGGCTGATCTCAGGCATCAACGCCAGCGTGAACGGATCGATGGTGCGCCATGCCAGCTGCGCAACACTCTTGGCCATCTTGTAGACTCCGATCTGCTCTGCCGGCATAACCGGGGAAAGCATGGCAATGTCCAGATCTTTGTTCATGAGATCCGAACCGGACAATCCAATGTTGGACAACAGTAGGCGCCGATGCGGACGCAATCTCACGAGCGCGGCGCGTGGCTGCCAGTCACGTAGTGTCTGAGACACGCGTGGCACCTGCGAGGTGGCCAAGACGAGCTGCACGGCATTGGCGAGCGTGCCGGTAAGCGCAAAAGTTACGATGCTAGTTGTCACTGTGAGATGTCCGGACAGAGCCAGTGCTGCCAGCACGGCGAGCCGCACGATTAGTTCACCGTTCACGCACAGCGCAAACATGTCGCTTCGCCCCAAGACCCGTAGTAGTCCGGTCGACAGTCCGAATGCGAACTTCGTGAAGTAGTTGCCGAGTGCGGCGATGCCAATGAGCCAGTGACTTCCTGCGGGCATGTCGACCATGCGGGCGATAGGGATCGCCAGCGCGATGAGCGCAATACATGGCAGCAACTTTGCGGTCACTTCAAAGATTAGGAAGTCGACGAAATGTTCCCGATGTTGCTCGCGAGTGTCAGCGTCATCGCCAAAGTTCCAGAAATGTCTTGCCACCACGTCCTGCATGCGCGGTTCCATCGACAAATTCGCGACGATCACGAAACTCATGATTATCGAGTAGTGGCCGAAGCCGCCGGCGGACAGGAAGCGGCCGAGGATGAGCAAAACCAGCCCACTCAGTATGGCTTGACCCGCGCTACTCGCGATCTGCCACTTGACGTTGCTGCGGAATACCGAGGTGTTGGCTCCGGCGGACATCGTTGGTGGCTAGACTGCCCTAGCAACCGCGAACGCGTTGAACGTTGCGTCAGAGAGTGGTGCATCAAGCGACGGAAACGCGCTCAGTTGCAGCAACTCGAAACCCGCGCTCGATAGCAGAAGCGCGAACTCCTGCGGAAAGAAGTAGCGCATGCGATGCGTTTCACAAGTATCGGACACAACCTGTTTGCCCCGCGTTTCCCAAAGCCGGAAGGTGACGTCGGCAGTGTGTTGAAGAATGTTCAGAGCCGTCCGGGTGCTACGGATCACTTCGCCACCCTCGGTTGGCAAGGTGCGAACTCGATCTGTCGGCCGGTCAGTGAGAACCGTGGGCCCGTACCAGAAGTCGCAGGCGAATATTCCGCCGCCTGACAAGTGCCGGCGTATGTTGCGCAAACCTTCGAGAACGTGTGCGTTGGGTGTCAGATATCCGATCACCGCAAACATCATGATCGCCATGTCATACGTGGTGCCGGCGTCGAAGTCGCGCGCATTGCCCTGCAGCCAGCGAGGTCGCGTGCCGGCCTGCAATGATGCGGACTTGGCCTGCGCATGTTTAAGCATCGCTTCAGACAGATCCACGCCTGTGAGTTTGTACCCGCGCGCTGCCAGTTCGATCGCATGTTGGCCGGTGCCGCAACCTACATCGAGGATTGTGTTGGGGCGTACGGTTGCAAAGCGCGTCGCGGCCGACTCGACCAGGTCGCATTCCAGGCAGTAGTCTTTCTGAGCGTAGAGCAGGTCGTATTGGTCCGCGTACTGGGAATCGAAAACAGACATGAAGACGGTTCCGCTAGACGAGAGACTTGAGTACGCGATCGAACTGCTCCGCCACGTATTCGAGCTCGGCAGTGGAGATGGCCGGGCCAGTGGGCAGATAAAAGCTTGCGTAGGCCAGCTTGTTGGCCTGCGGACATTCGTCTTCGCGCGTCCACCCGCGCTCCTGGAAGACTGTCTGCAGGTTATACGGAATGAAGCCCTCGCGGGTTTCCACGCCGGCTTCACGCAATGCCGCCATGATCTCTGCGCGTTTAGGGATGAGATGCTCGCGCAATACGATGTGATACATCCAATACACCGACTTCGCCCACGGCTTCTCAATTGGCAGACGGATGTGTTCAGCGTGTTTGTCGAGCGCCTTCCGGTAAAAGGCCGCGATCTCGCGGCGTTTCGCCACCAGTCTGTCCGCCACCAACATCTGGCCGCATCCGAGCGCGGCCTGTAGGTTCGTCATGCGATAGTTAAAACCTACGTCTTCGTGCATAAACTTGTTTCGCGCGCCGAACGCCAGTGCCTTGAGACTCCGTGCCTTTTTCGCAATCTCTGGATCATCCGTGGTGACCATGCCGCCTTCACCCGTCGCCAGCACCTTGTTGGCAAAAAAGCTGAAGCCGCTCGCATGCCCAAGGCTGCCTACTTTCCTGCCTTTGTACATTGCGCCGTGCGCTTCTGCGGAATCCTCGAAAACCATCAGGCCATGATGATTCGCAATCTCATTGATGGGATCCATGTCGGTGGGGTGACCGAAAAGGTGAACGACCATCACCCCGCGCGATCGTGGCGTGAGTTTGCGTAGCAAATCCTGTGGATCCATCGTCAGCGTCTCGGGGTCGATGTCGACAGCTACGGGCTTCGCCCCTATGTAGATCACCGCGAAAAACGAAGCCATGTTGGTGAGTGTCGACACCAGCACCTCGTCGCCAGCCTTCACGCCGGCGGATGCCATAGCCAGATGTAGCGCAACAGTTCCATTTGCGCAGGACACGGCGTGCTCTGTGCCGCAGAACGTGGCGAACTCCTTCTCAAAACGTTCGATGTATTCACCGAAAACACCCGAAACCGCACTTTCGCGCAACGCCTTGTTCACGTATTCGATTTCCGCCGCGCCGACCTCCGGGCGGGAGACAGGTATTTTCATCTGGTGGAGATTCCTGAAACCTTATCGTTGTCGTTGATGCCGTCGAAGCGGATCTTGTCGTTCTCGCCGACGTACGGCCCCTGTTTCACTTCGACGATCTCGGAAGGTTCGAGCATTCGGAAACCGTGGCCGCCGCGCGCCAGCAGCACCACGTCGCCGGGCCATAGCTCATGGCTCTCGAGGTATTTCTGCTGTTCGTCGTAGAAATCAACACGCACACGACCGCTCTTGATGAATAGCACTTCCTGCGTGTAACTCACGGTGCGCGGCACCGGCAAATGCACGTGTGGGCGGATTAGATAGTCTTTCGGACGCAGCATCTGGCCGACCTGCAGCGAAGCATCCGACTCCGTAATGAAGTGGATGCCTTCCACAGGAGTATCGGCACGGAGAATGAGGGCGAGTTCAACTCCGCCATCCACTATGCGTTCAATCATTAGATGGACTCCAGCCAGCCGCCCTCAATAGAGTGACTTACGTTTGGCGGAGGCGGCGCGCAGCTCGCCCTCTGCCTCGGCAAAGTCGCCATCGACCATTTCTTCGACCAACATCTGGAAGGTGTGCTTTGGACGCCAACCAATCTTGTCACGCGCCTTGCTTGCATCGCCGAGCAGTGTGTCTACCTCGGTGGGCCGGAAATAGCCGGAATCCACCTCTACAATGCAGCGCCCGTCCGGCAAGTGGCCGCGCTCTTCGACATCGCTGCCTGACCAACTGATCTTCATGCCGAGGCGCTCGCTGGCGCGACTCACGAACTCTCGTACGCTGTACTGCTCGCCGGTGGCGATGACGAAATCCTCGGGCTGCTTCTGCTGCAACATCAGCCACTGCATCTCTACATAGTCCTTCGCGTGTCCCCAGTCTCGCTTGGCATTGAGATTTCCCAGGTACAGACACTTCTGCGTGCCGAGCTTGATACGCGCAAGGCCGCGCGTGATCTTGCGGGTAACGAAGGTCTCGCCACGTATCGGTGACTCGTGATTGAAGAGGATGCCATTGCAGGCGTACATGCCGTACGCCTCCCGGTAGTTGACCGTAATCCAGTAGCCATAGAGCTTCGCCACCGCATATGGCGAGCGCGGATAAAAAGGCGTGGTCTCGCGCTGCGGGGTCTCCTGCACCAGTCCATACAGCTCCGAGGTGGATGCCTGGTAAAACCGCGCGGTCTCGCCCATGCCCGTGATGCGCAGGGCCTCCAACAGGCGCAGGACCCCCAGTGCATCGGAATTGGCCGTGTATTCCGGCTCTTCGAACGAGACGCCGACATGGCTTTGCGCTGCTAGGTTGTAGACCTCATCCGGCCGACACTGCTCCACGACTCGCAGCAGGCTGCTCGAATCTGTCATGTCACCGTAGTGGAGGATCAATTTTCCCGAATGATCGTGCGGATCGGTGTACAGGTGATCGATGCGCGCGGTGTTGAACAAGGAAGTCCGGCGCCGGATTCCATGGACCGTGTAGCCCTTGCGGATCAGGAATTCAGCCAGATAGGCGCCATCCTGACCTGTGACTCCGGTGATGAGAGCTGTCTTAGCCATTGACTTGCAACGCGTCTAATTAATTGATCTTAATAGAAAAAATGTCTTTTGCACGGGTTAGAGTACACCGCGCGGACGCGCATCCTACCTGAGCGCGGCCGCAGCTACATACGTTATCGCACCGGGCTAGCCCCCTTCGGGACCTCACGGGAAGTACCCGGTATTCGCTGACGGGCATTTTTCTCAGCGCGGCTCGTGCGCAGCCGGCCGGGTTTTTCGCTGATAGTTAGTACCTGCTGTGGCGAAGCACTGCAGGTTTGGCAGGGTTCATGAACTTTAGTGGCGCAGCCCGGCTCAGCAAATGTACCTCCGGGTACAATCCGCGCGCCATGACATTGCCTCTGAGCTCCTTCCGCCCCGATGCTCGCCGTTCGCACGATTTGCGCGGCCGCGTCCGTTCGAAGCTCGCCTCCGCCGGCCAATCTGAACGGACCGGCCAGTGATTTCGAGGGTGCTGTTTGCAGGTTGTGCTGCACTTCTCGCCTCGGCGATATTGACGGGCTGGGTGAGGCGTTTCGCATTGAAGTATGGAATCGTCGACTCCCCCAACGCGCGCAGTTCCCACGCGCGCGTAACCCCGCGCGGAGGCGGAATTGCCATAGCGATCGTTTGCGCAGCAGGCGTCGCCGCCGCATGTGCGATCGGCTGGATTGACTTGCCACTCGCCGCCGCGCTTGGAGCGGGCGGGATGCTCGTGGCGCTGATCGGTTTCCTCGATGATCGCTATTCCATATCGGTCGGTACGCGGTTGCTCGTGCACTTCGTCGCCGCGGTTCTCGCCGTCGCTCTCCTGGGTGGACTCCCACCGCTGCAAGTCGGAGCTCGCTTGGTGGAACTGGGCCTGCTCGGTGACTTGTTAGCCGTTGCGGGCGTCGTATGGGCGGTGAACGCATTCAATTTCATGGATGGGATCGATGGGATCGCCGCGACGGAGGCGACCATGGTTGCGCTTTTCGGGAGCGCGCTTGCATTCGGAGCGTTTGGCGGACCGGAGATCGGGCTGGCCGCGGCGATCTTTGCAGCATCATGTTGTGGGTTTCTGTTTTGGAACTGGCCGCCAGCCCGCATTTTCATGGGCGATGCGGGCAGCGGCTTCCTGGGCTTTTTTGTGGCCGTGCTCGCGCTCGGTGCCGCTCGCAATACGCCGGCGGCCCTGTTCGTCTGGCTGATTCTTGCCGGTGCTTTTTTCGTGGATGCTACGACGACCTTCGTCCGGCGGTTGCTGCGCGGCGCCCGAGTCCATCAGGCGCACCGCGAACATGCCTATCAGTGGCTTGCCAGGCGATTGGGCAGCCATCGGGCCGTGGATTGGGTCTTCATTGGCGTAAATGTAGGATGGCTCGGTCCATGCGCCTGTTATGCCGCCGGGCGACCGGAAGACGCCTGCGTAGTTAGTATCATCGCGCTTTGCCCGCTGGTGCCGGCTGCCTTGGCAGTCGGAGCAGGGAGAAAGGAATGACGCCGTCGTTCGAGGCAAGTGTCCGGCCCCCCCACGGGCTCGTACCCGCCTTCACGACGCGGTTGCGTTTTCAACGATGGCTTTAATCGCGGTGACCGGCGCGTCGGGATTCATCGGGCGCCAATTTCAATTGCATTGCTCCGAACGAGGACATGAAGTGCGTGTAATCGCAAGGTGCGATCTCGAGCGAGGTGGGGCTCACTCTTATGCGGGCGCCAATGCGGTAGTTCACCTCGCCGCGCGCGCCCACGTACTCGATGAGACAGAAATAAACTCAGTCGAAGCGTATCGGCGCGCGAATGTTGAGCTTACCCAACGCGTGTTCCTCGATTCGCTTGCAGCCGGCGTGAAGCGCTTTGTCTTTATGAGCTCAGCGGGAGTCCTCGGTAATGCTTCGCCGCCCGCGGGATTCACTGATGATTCACCAACGAGTCCTCATGACGAGTATTCGCGCAGCAAAGTCGACGCGGAGCGCTGGTTGCTGGCGCATCGCGATGACGGTGTAGTCAAGGTCTTGGTACGTCCGCCGTTGGTGCATGGGCCGGGGGCGCGGGGAAACTTTGGACGCATCGTGCGGGCCGCAGAACGCGGCTACCCTCTGCCGGTCGGTGGACTGTACGCTCGCCGCGGCATGGTGGGGGTCCGGAACCTGTGCGATTTCACACTAGTCGCCGCGCTCGACCCCCGAGCCGTCACCTCCACCTACTTGGTGAGCGACGAGCAGACTCTGAGCGTGCGCGAGCTGACTATCGCTCTACGGCAGTTGTTCGGTCGCACCGGGCGAGTCCCATGGGTGCCAGCAAGTGTATTGGCGGCTCTGCTGCGAGTCCTCGGCAGAGGCGCCGATGCCGCACGACTGACCCAACCCTTTGAACTTCAGCCCACGCGTGCGCGCAAGACTTTCGGGTGGCGGCCGCCTTACACCTGCGCACAGGAGCTTTCGTGGGCGGTGGAGCAGATCGCTCGCCCGGACGATTACCCGGATAGCTCGGGTGGCTAGACGGATTCTCGGACTACTGGCTACGCTCGTCGTCAATTCGCGACGACGCGCGAGTGGGAACAGGAGCTTTTCGAGTCTTTGCGCAGGGAGCCGATAGGTTTCGACAAAAATATGCATTTGGAAGTGTGAGAAAACGACAGTTCGTGACACATAATCACATGGCTGTCTGAAGTTTCCCTCAAAATGGAGCTGTAGAAGGAATTACGGAGGCCAAGACGAGCGCATAAGGCGTTCCCACGGCTCGACAGCAGTTTCAAATCTGGATGAAAAGTGCGTAAAACAAGGAAAAGGTACCGCGGACGCATGATGCGACGCCGGACCGCACATTTGATGAAAAACGCAGGATTTCTCGGGCGACGGGCGAAACAGTTGATCATGGTCCTGTCGGATGTCGTCGCTATGCCGGCGGCGCTCTGGACTGCGTTCCTGCTCCATGCCGGCACGCCTCCGGGCGAGTACGACGCCCATGGCTCGCTGTACGCGGCCACTATCTTGTTCACCGTTCCGGTATTCGTCCGGCTCGGGCTCTACCGTGCGGTAATCCGCTTCCTGGGTATCCACGCGGCGGTCGCCATCACGGTTGGTGTGAGCGTTTCGACGTTATCGCTGATGCTGATCAACCGTTTCGTCATCGAATCGCCCGTGCCCGTTGCCGTGTTCGCGATCTACTTCGCGCTCGCGGTGTTGTATGTCGGGGCTTCGCGTTTTGGCGCACGTGAGTTGCTCCGGATGGTCAATCTGGGCGCCAAACCGGTCGGTATCTACGGCGCTGGCTCTGCAGGTGCTCAGCTGTGTACTTCACTGGCCACGAGCACTCACTTTCGACCGCTGTTGTTCGTCGATGACAACCAGAAGTTTC
This sequence comes from Steroidobacteraceae bacterium, assembly GCA_035995425.1. Taxonomy (GTDB): domain Bacteria; phylum Pseudomonadota; class Gammaproteobacteria; order Steroidobacterales; family Steroidobacteraceae; genus CADEED01. Next base: position 21,032 of record DASYKM010000049.1, on the reverse strand, counting down.
ATGGGGCACGTGTGTGCGGCCTGCAGGTTTATCCGCCTGAAAAATTGATCGAGTTGCGCCGGCGCCGCGGCGTGGAGCTGGTGTTCCTCGCGCTGCCGAGTGCCTCGCGTCGCCGGCGCAGTGAGATCATTGAAAACCTGACAGCCCAAGGCTTCAAGGTGCAAACCGTTCCGGATATCAGCGAAATTGTTTCCGGACAGGCGCGCCTCGAAGAGATCCGCGATATTGATGTCCACGATCTCCTCGGTCGCGACCCTGTTCCCCCGAATCCGGCTCTGCTGAGCGCCTGTATTCGCGGCAAGTCAATTCTCGTCACGGGCGCCGGCGGCTCCATCGGCTCTGAACTTTGCCGGCAAATTATGGCGCTGACACCACGCCGCCTGGTGTTGCTGGAGGCTTCCGAGCTCGCGCTGTACGAAATCGAACGCGAGTTGCGCTCAGTGAACGCGCGGCTCGGCATGCGCATCGAGCTCATCGCGCTGCTGGGTAATGCGCACCACAAACATCGCGTGCGCGAGATCATGACTACGTTCGCGATCCAGACCGTGTATCACGCGGCGGCGTACAAACACGTGCCGATCGTCGAACACAACATGATCGAGGGCATTCACAATAATATCTTCGCCACTTACAACACGGCGGAAGCTGCCCTCGAGTGCCGCGTCGAAACTTTCGTACTCATCTCCACCGACAAGGCGGTGAACCCGACCAACGTCATGGGTTGCACCAAGCGAATCGCCGAAATGGTTTTGCAGGGGTTGCAGGAGAGGAGCAGCAATACGCGGTTCTGCATGGTGCGCTTTGGCAACGTGCTCGAGTCCTCGGGTTCAGTCGTGCCGCTGTTCCGCGAGCAGATTCGCGACGGCGGTCCGGTCACGGTCACCCATCCAGACGTGATCCGGTATTTCATGACGATTCCCGAGGCGGCTCAGTTGGTCATCCAGGCGGGGTCCATGGGCTCGGGCGGCGATGTGTTCGTCCTCGACATGGGCAGCCCAGTCCGCATCGCGGACCTCGCAAAACGAATGGTGCAACTCGCCGGTTACACGGTGCAGGACGAAAAGAATCCGGACGGCGACATCGAGATCCGCTTTACCGGATTGCGCCCGGCAGAGAAGCTGTTTGAAGAGCTTCTGATCGGCAAGAACGTCACTGGGACCGAACATCCGCGCATACTGCGCGCAATGGAGCACAGCCTGACCTGGGAGCAGATTCGGCATGTGCTCGACGACCTGGCACAGTGCTCCATTCGTTTCGATTGCGAGCGTGCCCGTGAAGTGCTGCTGCGTGCCGTATCGGAATATCGGCCCGCCGATCGTGTCCAAGACCACGTCTGGCTGCACGGCGGCTCGCGCGTCAGCGGGGCGGTATTGACGGACGACGAGAAAGTGCGCGAGCTGCGGCCCCGCCCACAGGCCTGAACGGGTCCTCACTTCCTGCATTCCTATAGCGGCCGGCGGCACCCCGGAGGCCTCATTTCGTTAGAATCCGTCCCCTTGCGCCCATCCGGGCGCCTCCAGGGACTACATGCGAGTAACCATATTCGGGTCTGGGTACGTAGGTTTGGTCACCGGCGCCTGCCTTGCCGATGCCGGCAATGACGTGCTTTGCGTCGACGTCGATGCCAACAAGATCGAAGGCCTGAAGCGGGGCGAAATCCCCATCCACGAGCCGGGTCTCGACGCCCTCATCAAGACCAACGCCGAAGCCGAGCGCATGCGGTTTACGACCTCCGCCGCCGACGGCGTGGCGCACGGCCAGCTGCAGATCATCGCGGTCGGCACTCCGCCGGATGAGGATGGCTCGGCCGACCTGAAATACGTGCTGGCCGTGGCCCGTTCGATCGGCGAACACATGACCGAATACAAGGTGGTCGTGACCAAGTCCACGGTCCCGGTCGGCACCAGCGACAAGGTCGCCGCCGCGGTCACCGAGTCGCTCACCAAGCGCCAAGCCGAGCTGGAGTTCGACGTGGTTTCGAATCCGGAATTCCTCAAGGAAGGGGCGGCCATCGAGGACTTCATGCGTCCCGATCGCGTCGTCATCGGTGCCGACAATCCGCGCGTCACCGAGCTGCTGCGCGCGTTGTACGAACCGTTCACGCGCAGCCGCGAAAAGATAGTCGTCATGGATCTGCGATCGGCGGAGCTAACAAAGTACGCGGCCAACGCCATGCTCGCAACCAAGATCAGCTTCATGAACGAGCTCGCCAATCTTGCCGAGCGCTTTGGCGCCGACATCGAGAAGGTTCGCGTCGGCATCGGCTCGGATCCGCGCATCGGCTATCACTTCATCTATCCGGGCCTGGGATACGGTGGCTCGTGTTTTCCGAAGGACGTGCAGGCGCTGGCGCGCTCGGCGCGCGGCGTTGGCTATGAGCCGCGGCTGCTCGACTCGGTCGAGGCAGTCAACAAGGCGCAGAAGCAAGTGCTGTTCGGCAAGATCACCAAGCACTACGGTGCGAATCTTGCCGGCAAGACTTTCGCGGTCTGGGGCCTGGCTTTCAAGCCGGGCACGGATGACATGCGCGAAGCCCCGAGCCGTGTGCTGCTGGAAGCTCTGTGGAAAGCGGGCGCCAAGGTGCGTGCCTTCGATCCGGCGGCCGGCAAAGAGGCGAAACGCATCTGGGGCGATCGACCCGACCTCGTTCTCACCACGCGGTCGCGCGAAGCGCTCGATGGCGCCGATGCACTCGTCATCGTCACCGAGTGGAAGGAGTTCCGCAGTCCGGACTTCGACTTCCTGAAAAAGACTCTCAAGGCGCCGGTGATCTTCGACGGTCGCAATCTGTACGACCCGGCGTTCATGAAGAAGCAAGGCATCAAGTACTACGCGATCGGCCGCGGGGAGTAGCGCCCCGCCTGAGGTCCACTGGGGTACGATTCGGACATGAAGCTCGTACCAGTGATCCTCTCGGGCGGCGCGGGAACGCGCCTGTGGCCGCTGTCGCGCGAACTGCTGCCCAAGCAGCTGCTGGCGCTGACCGGCGAGCGCACGATGATCCAGGACACCGCGGCGCGGCTCACCGGTTTTCCGGACGCCACGGCACCCATTGTCGTCTGCAATGAAGCGCATCGTTTCCTGGTCGCCGAGCAGTTGCGCGAAATGGGACTGCCGCCCGCGGCCATCTTGTTAGAGCCGGTGGGCCGCAACACTGCGCCGGCCATTGCGCTTGCGGCTGAAGCCGCACGCCAGCTGGCTGGCGACGATGCGCTCATTCTGGTGCTGCCCGCGGATCACGTGCTGCGCGATCTCAACGCATTTCAGACCTCCATCCGCAACGCCTTGCCGGCCGCCGCCAATGGCAAGCTCGTGGCCTTCGGCATCGTGGCGCGCACTCCGGAGACTGGCTACGGCTACCTTCGCGCGGAAGGGGGCCGCCCCGCGGGTCCGGGACAAGTCGTGCCCATCGCGCAGTTCGTCGAAAAACCCGACGCCGCCCGCGCCCGCGAGTTCATCGCCTCCGGCGACTACTTCTGGAACTCCGGCATGTTCCTGTTCGGCGCCCGGCGATATCTCGATGAGCTTCGGGTGCATGCGCCCGACATTGCCGATATCTGCGCACGCGCCAGCGCCACGGCCGTGCGCGAGAAAGATTTCACGCGGGTCGATGAAGCCCTGTTCGCCACCTGCCGCAGCGATTCGGTCGACTACGCCGTCATGGAAAAGACCCGCGATGCCGTCATGGTGCCGCTCGATGCGGGCTGGAACGACGTCGGATCCTGGGCGGCGCTGCACGAGGTGCTACCGGCCGATGAGCGCGGCAACGTGATACGTGGCGACGTATTGCTGGAGGACGCCGACGGATGCTACGTGCATGCCGACAGCCGCCTGGTGGCGGCGCTCGGCCTGCACGACATGGTGATCGTCGAGACCGCCGACGCAGTGCTGGTGGCGCCGCGTGGCAGGGTCCAGGACGTCAAGAAACTGGTGGCGCGCATCAAGGCCGCCGGGCGCCTCGAGCACGTGGCGCACGCGCAGCCGACGAAGGGAAAAAGCTGAAGTGTTGAATCTCTCCGCGTTCAAGGCCTACGACATCCGCGGGAGGATTCCCGATGAGATCAACGAGGATCTCGTCTATCAGATAGGCCGGGCCTATGCGGCGTTCGTCAAACCGAAGAAGGTCGCCGTGGGCCGCGACATTCGCCTCACCAGCGACGTGTTCGCCAAAGAGCTCATTCGCGGCCTCACCGATGCCGGTGTCGACGTGCTCGACATCGGCTTGTGCGGCACCGAGGGTGTGTACTTCGCCACCTTCGCATGGAAGCTCGACGGCGGAATCATGGTCACCGCCAGTCACAATCCGCCCGACTACAACGGGCTCAAGCTGGTGCGCGAACAGAGTAAGCCGGTCGGCTCGGACTCGGGCCTCAAGGACATCGCGGCGATGATCGCCAGCGGCAAACTACCGTCGCCGGCGGCGGCGAAGGGCAAGGTCGAGCCGCTCGACACCTCGGCGAAGTACATCGAGCACCTGCTCGGTTACGTGAATCGCAAGCACCTGCGCAAGCTCAAGGTGGTGGTCGACGCCGGCAACGGCGGCGCCGGGCTCGCGGTGGACAAGCTCGAACCGCACCTGCCGTTCGAATTCATCAAGGTGCGCCACGAGCCAGACGGCAAGTTTCCGCAGGGCGTGCCGAATCCCATGCTGGAGGAGAATCGCGGCCCGGCTCTCGAAGCCCTGCGCAAATCCGGCGCCGACGTCGGCATCGCCTGGGACGGCGACTACGACCGCTGTTTTTTCTACGACTCGAAGGGATCGTTCATCGAGGGCTATTACATCGTCGGGTTGTTAGCCGAGGCGTTTCTCGCCAGGCAGCCGGGCGCGCGCATCGTCTACGACCCGCGGCTCACCTGGAACACCATCGACACCGTGAAACGGTGCGGCGGCGTGCCGATCATGAGCAAGTCCGGCCATGCGTTCATCAAGCAGAAGATGCGCGAAGTCGACGGCGCCTACGGCGGTGAGATGAGCGCGCATCATTACTTCCGCGACTTTTCCTACTGCGACAGCGGCATGATCCCCTGGCTGCTGGTGCTCGAGCGCGTGTGCGAGTCCGGTAAGTCGCTCGATGAGCTGGTGGCGGCGCGCATCAAGGCTTTCCCGGCAAGCGGCGAGATCAACCGCAAGCTGCCGGATGCGAAAAAGGTGCTCATCGAAGCGGAAGCGAAGTACGGCAAGGGCGCCATCATCGATCGCACCGACGGACTGTCGGTGGACCATGCCGACTGGCGCTTCAACGTCCGCGCATCGAACACCGAGCCGCTGGTGCGACTCAATGTCGAATCGCGCGGCAACGAGGCGCTGATGCGCGAGAAAACGGCCGACTTGCTGGCGTTCCTCGATACGCTCGGCGCAGTCAAGGCGAACCACTGAGGATACCTATGACCATGCAACGCACTTCGCGCGCGCTCCTGCTCGCGGCTTTCATGTCGATCGCCGTCGCCGCCCCCGCTGCGCAATTCGATATCCCTCCCGAAGTCGATGCGGTCGCGCAACGGCAGATCACGCGAGGGTCGCTCGAAGCGCCGATCCGCTTTCTCGCCTCGGACGCGCTCGAAGGGCGTGGCCCCGCCACGCGCGGCGACACGCTCGCGCGCCTCTACCTCGCCTCCGAGCTTCAGTCTCTGGGCTATCTACCCGGCGGCGAGCACGGCGGATGGGAGCAGTCCGTGGACGTGGTGGGCGTCACGGCGCATCTGCCGGCGGCCTGGTCGTTCAGCGGCAAGAACGGCAACGTCGACCTGAAACTCACCGAAGACTACATCGCCGGCAGCGGCGTGCAGTCGACGACCGCCGTCATCAACGATGCGGGCCTGGTGTTCGTCGGCTATGGCATCGACGCGCCCGAGTACCAGTGGGATGACTTCAAGGGCGTGGACGTCAGGGGCAAAGTGCTGGTGATGCTCAACAACGATCCGGACTGGGATCCGAAGTTGTTTGCAGGCTCGACGCGTCTCTACTACGGCCGCTGGACCTACAAGTACGAAAACGCGGCGCGGCATGGCGCGGCCGGCGTGATCATCGTGCACACCACGCCCTCGGCCGGCTATCCATTTCAAGTGGTGCAGTCGTCCTGGGGCGGCGAGCAGTTCGAGCTGCCGGCCGAGGGCGAGCCGCGCATCCAGCTCAAGGCATGGGCCACCGAGGCCGCGTCGCGCCGCCTGGTGAAGGCGGCCGGCCAGGACCTCGACAAGCTCATCGCGGCAGCCAGGAACCGCAACTTCAAGCCGGTTCCGCTCGCGCTCAAGACTTCCATCCGCGTCGAAAACACCGTGTCGCGCGTGCAGACGGCGAACGTGGCCGGCCTTCTGCCGGGCAGCGATCCCAAGCTCAAGAACGAAGTCGTGATCTTCTCCGCGCATCACGATCACTTCGGCATCGGCGCGCCCGACAAGACCGGCGACAAGATCTACAACGGTGCCGAAGACAACGCCTCCGGGTGCGCGCAGCTGCTGGCCATCGCGCGGGCGATGGCCGCGCTTCCCGAACGTCCGCGCCGTTCCGTACTCATGCTGTTCGTGGGCGGCGAAGAGCAAGGGTTGTTAGGCAGCAAGTACTACTCGCTGCATCCGACTTTCGCGCCGGGCAGGATCGCCGTGAACATCAACTACGACGGCGGCAATTTCCGCGGGCGGACGCGCGATCTCACGCAGCTCGGTGCCGGCAAGTCGTCGCTCGACGCCCTGGCACGCGCGCTGGTCGAGAAGCAGGGGCGGGTACTGGTGCCCGACCAGTTCCCGGATCGCGGCTACTACTACCGCTCCGATCAGTTCTCGTTCGCCAAGATCGGCGTACCGGCTATCTACTTCGATCGCGGCACCGATTTCATCGGCAAGCCAGCCGGCTGGGGCCGAGAGCAACAGGAAGCATGGGAAGAGCACATCTATCACCAGCCGAGCGACCAGATCGACGACACGTGGGTGTTCGACGGAATGATCGAGGATGCCACGATCGGCTTCCAGGCCGGCTGGCTCATCGCGCAGGCGGATGCCATGCCGACCTGGAATCCCGGTGACGAATTCGAGGCAACGCGGAAAAAGGCGCTCGCCCGGTAAACGGGCCGAGCCTGACAAGCAGTCGCGGCGCGCAGGCCGTCCAGCTTCAGCGATGCCTACAGCGGCCCGGCGATGCGGGCCGCAGTCTTGCCGCATGCCGCCAGTACCTCGAGGTCTCGTCTACGTCAATGATCAGGCGCGCGGCATCCGTCGCCTGCGAAGGAAAGGGCAACGCCCGAACGCGCCGCCGCGGTTTCACTACCTCGGCCCATCGGGCCGGCGCATTGGCGATGCCCGCACGCTGGCGCGCATCGCGAAGCTGGCGATACCGCCGGCTTACGAGGATGTCTGGATCTGCACCGATCCGCGCGGTCACCTGCAGGCCACGGGGCGCGATGCGCGCGGCCGCAAGCAGTATCGCTACCACCCGGCCTTCCGCAGCGCGCGGGATGACCACAAACATTCGCGCATGCTGAGCTTCGGCAAGGGCCTGAGCCGGCTGCGCGCCGGCGTGCGTCGCGATCTGAAACGCCCGGACCTGCCGCGCGAGAAGGTGCTGGCGCTGGTCGTGAAGCTGCTGGATACGACGCAGGTGCGCGTGGGCAATGCCGAATATGCCCGCAGCAATGGCAGCTTTGGGCTAACAACACTGCGCGACCGGCACGCGCGTTTCCCGACGCGCGGCACGGTGCTGCTGCACTTCCGCGGCAAGGGTGGCGCCGAGCACGAGGTGCTCGTCGATGACGCGCGCCTCGCGCAGCTCGTGCGCCGCTGCCAGGAGTTGCCCGGCCAGGCGCTGTTCCAGTACGTGGACGATGAGGGCGCCCGGCACGCCATCGATTCAGGGCAGGTGAACGACTACCTTCGCGAACGCATGGGCGAGGAGTTCACCGCCAAGGACTTTCGCACCTGGCACGCGACGCTGCACGCGCTGACGCTGCTCGGCAAGCTACCCGTGCCCGCAAATCGCGGCGAACGCGCCCTGCGCCGCTGCATCAACACCGTGATCAAGGACGTGGCGGCCGGTTTGCGAAACACGCCCGCGGTGTGCCGCAAGTCGTACATCAATCCGGCGGTGTTCATTGCCTGGCAGAACGGTGAGCTCGGTGGTGTCGCGCACCGGCGCCCGGCGCAAGCACTCCTGGTGTTGCTAGGCCGCGGGAAATAGTTGATCGCGGCCGCGGGCGTGGTCAAGCTGCTGCGGTGGTCTCCGGCTCGTTCATCGAATATTCCATGAGCGCCTGGAAGGCCTCGGCGGCGCTCGCAAAACGCTCGTCGGGCTTCTTCGACACCAGGCGATCGACGAATCGCTGGTGCCGTGACAGATTCTCCGGAAGCCGCGGAATGGGCGCGTTCTTGTGCATCTCGAAGAGAGCGACCAGTGACGCCGCGGCATACATGCGCTGCCCGGTGAGCAGCTCATAGAGCATCACGCCCACGCTGTACAGATCGGAGCGCTCGTCGGCCGTGCCGCCGAGCGCCTGTTCGGGCGACAGGTAGTAAGGCGTGCCGATGACCACTCCGGCGAGAGTCTTCGCCACCGGATCGGCATCGCGGCGGGCGCTGCCGAAATCCACCAGCGCGATGGTGCCGTCGTCGCGGAACATCACGTTCGCCGGTTTGAGGTCGCGATGGATGATTCCGCCGGCGTGCACCGAGGTGAGCGCCGAAAGAATCGAGCCGATGATGATCAGGGATTCCTCGACCGAGGGACGGTCGCGCGCCACGCGCGCGCGCAGATCGCCCGCCGGGAAATACTCCATGACGATGTAGGCATGGCTGTCGGTGAAGCCGTGCTCGAATACCTTGGCGACATACGGGCTGTCGATGCTCGAGGCGGCGAAATATTCCTGCACGAAGCGCGACAGCAGATCCGAGTCGCCGCTGCCTTCGGATTTCAGAACCTTGAGCACCACCTGCTGCTTGTCGGACACGCGTTCGCACAGGCAGACATTGGCCGTGGCGCCGCTGCCGAGCGGCTTGACCGGAGTGAAGCCCTGGATGCCTGCGGACTTGAGCACCGCTTCGGCATCGGCAAGCCGCCGGGCGTCGGCGCGCGCGATGATGCTCGGGCTGTCGGCAGGCGGTTCGGGTTTGGTGGCGGATTTGTTTTCCGGCTTGCGCGGCACGTGCGGCGGCGACTTTACCTCGACTTCCGCCGGCGGGGTGTGCCGGCCTGGCTCGGGCAGCACGCGCACGATCTTCGGGAAGTTAGGCTTGCCGCGCAGCTCGGACAGCCACAACAAGCCTTCCTTGCGCAGGTACTCATCGTCGATGAGCAGGTGCGCATAGCGATCCCAGCGAAAATCCGCGGGGGGTTTGCCGTAGGCGGCGAGGTCGTGCACCTCGAGCTTCGCGGTGGGCCACTGGACGATGGCGAGACGCCGCGCCCGGTTAACCAGGCCGCTGGCGTGTCGCATGATGAGTACGCGTTCGGTCATGTCACAGTCCGTGTGTTATTTCCGCGTGACCGTGTGCCGCTCGATGATCGCGCGCAGCTTCAGCTCGTCGACTGGCTTGGTCAGGTAGCCGTCGCAGCCGGCCATCGTGCCGCGGATCTTGTCGAAGGTCTTGTCCTTGCTGGTCAGCATGACCACCTTCATGAGCGAGTTGTCCTTGTTCTTCTTGATCATCTTGCAGACGTCGTAGCCGTCCATGCCGGGCAGCATGACGTCGAGGAAGATCATGTCGAAATGTTGTTTGGAGATCTTGAACAGCGCTTCTTCGCCCGAGGAGGCGAATTCCGGCTGGATGCCGTACGGCTGCAGCTTGTTCTGCAGGAACGTGCGCATCAGCGGGCTGTCGTCGACGGCGAGCACGCGGAAGTTGTGTTCTTCGTGGCGCGGTGTCGGCGTCGCGACCGGCGCCACGGGCACCGGCGGGGACATCGGCTGCAAGGCAATCGACGGTGCGGGCGGGGCCGCGACCGGCGCCACCGCGACCGGCGCCACCGCGACCGGCGCTGTCGGCGGCGGCACCATGGGTGCGTCCGCGATGCGCGCGGCTGCCGGCAACGAAGCGGCGAGCGGTGAAGGATTCTGAACCACGCGCAGGTTGGCGCGCGCCGGAGCAGTCGGGGCCACGGCGGCAGAAAGCGCCGACGGCGACAGCGGCGTCACGCCGCTCGCGAGCAGCGCGGCGGCGGAAGGCGACGGTCTTTCCCCGCTGATTCTTTCGATCGGGAGCTTGTCGCTCAGGATGCGGTCGACCGCTTTCTCGGTCACCGGCTTTTCATTGATGGACTTGTCGAATGCCGGCGCGACGTTGGGCTGCAAGGTCATGCTCGGCAGTACCGTGGCGGCGGGCGCGGCCGCCGTCATGGCCGTTGGAAGCGTGCCCACGTGCGTCGCAGCCGCGGGGGAACTCCCGGTGACCGCGTGTCCGCTCGCCGACATTGGCGCCATGGAGCTCATGCTGGCCGACAGCGCGGGTTGCTGCGCGGTCATGCCGGTCGAAACGCGTGGCAGGCTCAGGTCCGGTTTGGAATGGGTGGGTCCGGTGTTCGCGGCGCTCGTCGGCAGCGTGCCGCCGGCGCTCGGGGCGGACACGTCATGCAGCGCTGATTCACGCGTGACGTTGTTCAGCGCGATGGCGAGACGATCCATGGCGCCTACCACCTTGAGGCCGAGCGGTCGCGAAGCCGCAGCGACACCCAGGTCGGCATTCTTGGAGCCGACTACCAGCGTGCGATCGGAAGTGCTGGAGAACGTGGCCTGCCAGCTGGCTACCGCGCTCTCGCTGTCACCGTCCAGCAAGTACATGTCAGGCGCCACACCTGCTTCGGGGTTCCAGAGCTTGTAGCCGATCTGGCGTGCCGGTGCGACCGACAACAGAAAGATCGAGTTCAGCATCTGCCGCTCGGGAGCGGAGAAGCCGACGACTCTGACGTGAAGGACGCGGGTTTTAATACTCATGGCAATACCCTTGTGTGGTTAGCCGGCGGCAGCGCGTTTTTCGACGCGCCCGGTAACGGCTTGGGCCACGTGTTGCAGCAGCTCTTGGTCGGTGTACGGTTTGGTGAGATAGACATTCACGCCGCTGGACAGCGCCTGGCGGCGGTGTTTGTCCATCGATCGCGAGGTGATCATGATGACCGGCAGGTTCGCGAGGTCGGCACGCGAACGTATGTGCGCGGTGAGCTCGAGGCCGTTCATGTTGGGCATTTCGAGATCGGTGAGCAGCACGTCCGGGCGCGCGGCTTCCATGGCCTTCACGGCTTCCAGTCCATCGCGCGCCTGCGCCACTTCATATCCCTGGTCCTCGAGCAGCGTGGCGACGGCGCGGCGCACCGACATCGAGTCGTCGACGACCAGCACTCGCGACCGCCGCAGCTCCTTCGCGTACGAACGCGCTTCGGCCGCGGCGCGCAGCGCGTGATCGCGCGGACTGCGCGCGAGCTCGGCGACGTCGAGCAGCGGAATCACGCTGCCGTTACCCAGGAGGCCGATGCCGGCGACGCCGGGAATGCGTTTGAGAAGACTGCCGGTCGGGCGCGTGACGAGCTCACTGGCGTCGAGCACGGCGTCCACCAGGACGGCGATCGGGCCGGACTCGCTGTCGACCAGCACGAGGTTGCGCCGGTCGGGGTTCGCGGCCGGGCGCATCCCGGTGAGCGCGCCGAGCTCATGCGCCGGATATCTGGTCTCGTCCACCAGCGCGAACAGCGCGCCGTTCTCGCGAACGAGCTCCACCGCGACCGCCGGAATGGCGCGCCGCACGGTGTGGCTGGCGATGCCGAATACCTGGCCGCCGTCGCGCACGAACAGTGCGTGAGTGGCGACCAGCGACGCCTGGAATCGCAGCTCGATGGTGAGGCCGCGTCCCGCTTCGGAACGGATGTCGATGGCACCGGAGAGCGAACGCAGGCGCGTCGCCACCACGTCGAGACCGACACCGCGACCGGAAATTTCGGTGACCGCGTCGCGCGTCGAGAAACCCGGCAGCAACGTGAGCCGCGCGATCTCGGCGTCCGAAGGCGTTGCCTCGGCGGCGAGCAATCCGCGTTCGACCGCCTTGGCACGGATGTCGTCGAGATTCAGGCCCCGGCCATCGTCGGCGACCTGCACCGTGACCACCTGGCCGCGGCGCGAGACCGTGAGCTTGATGGTGCCGGCGCGCGGCTTGCCACATGTCTCGCGTTCCTCGGGCGATTCGAGCCCGTGGTCGACGGCGTTGCGCAGGATGTGCAGCAGAGGGTCGATCAGCTGATTCAGCACGTCGGCGTCGACCAGGATGTCGTTGCCGGCCACCACGAGCGAAGCTTGTTTGTTGGTCGCGGCCGCGGTCTGGCGGACGTTGCGCTGCAGACGCGGCACGATGGTTTCCACCGGCGCCATGCGTGTCTGCGAGGTCAGGTGTTGCAGCTCGCGCATCAGGCGCTGCTGCTGGTGAAGAATGCCCGCGAGTCCGGCGAGCTCGTCCTTGAGGCCGATGCCGAGATCGCGCGCGTCGGTAGTCTCTTCGATGAGCGCGCGCGTCAACGACTGCACTTCGTTGTACTGGTCCATTTCCAGGGAATCGAAGTCGGGATGCGCGGTTTCGACCGCATGTAGTTTGTGGCGCGCGGCGACGCCGCGGATGTCCACGGAATTTTCGAGCTCGAACAGCCGTTTCTGAATCGAGCGGTCCTGCTCGACCAGCTGACGCGAGTGGCCGGCGGTCGATTTCAGTTCCTGCTCGAGCTCGCCCACCTTGATGGTGATCTCGCCCACCATGCGCACCAGGTTGTCGAGCAGTGCCGTGGGTACGCGCGTGGTGGCGACGGGTGCGGCACGCGCCGGTGCAATGGTTGGCGCTGCCTGCTGCACCGGCGCAACGCTCGCCTCGAGCGCGTGCTGCCGTACGGTGTCGGACGCGTCATTGTCGGACGCGGCGTCGAGCACCGAATTGTTCGAATCGCGTGCAGCGTCGAGCTGCGCGACGACGTCGAGTACGTTTTCGGGAGCCGAATCCTCGCCGGCGACGGTGGCGACCATCTGCTCGAGACAGTCGGCCGCGGCCATGAGCGCCTTGGCGCGCAGCGAGGAGGGCGCAGCGCTTTCGGTCTCGCAGATTTCGAGGATGTCCTCGAGGCGGTGTGCGAGCTTGGCGACGCCGCGGATGCCGAGGATATTGGCCGATCCCTTGAGCGTGTGGGCCGCGCGCTTGGCATTGCGCAGTAGTTCGGTGTGCGCGGGATTGGCGATCCAGCCCTGCAAGGATTGCGTGACCTCGGCCGCCTGCGGCGGTGAGTCATGCAGGAAGGCGTCGAGCAGGGCGCCGTCGACGTCGTGCGAGACATCGAGCACCAGGTCCGCGGCTACCAGCGCCTCGGGGGCAGCCTGTTCGGTTTCGTCGAGCGCCGCGCCGATTCCGCTGGCGGCCGACAGCTCCGCGCGCAGTTCCTGCAGCGCGCCTTCATCGAGCGGCAGCGGCACCCAGCCGCCGCCGAAATGCGCGATCAGCGAATCCACCGGTCCCGATGCGCTGGCATTGCGCAGGTGCGCCTCCAGCAACTGCGCCCAGTCGGTGAAGAAAGGACGCACCAGCACGCGCGCGTCCTGGTCGTCGGCGTCCAGGTGCTGGAGATTGGTCAATACACAGGCGGCGATGCGCTGCACGCCGCCGAGTCCCATGTAGCCCGCGGCTTCAGAAAGACGCGTGACGGACGTTACATAGGAATTGTCGGCGTGCGCGATCGTCGCGGGCTCGCCCGACGAGCCCGAGTCGTACGCCGACGCAAGCTCGGGTGCCAAACCCTGAAGCTCGTCGGCCAGTGCTGTGAGGAGGTCGTGTCCTCGCATCTTTGCGTCTCGTATCTTCCTGTTAGGCGGCGCGGCCCACGGGCGGCAGCTTGAACACTCGTACCGATTCCACCAGCCGGTCGGCTGACTTCGACAGGTCCGCCGTGGCTTCGGCCTGCAGCAGAATCTCCGCCGCGGTCTTTTCCGTGCTGGCGCCGATCTGGTGCACGCGGTTGCGCAGCTCGGTGGTGATCTTCATCTGCACCTGGGCGGAAGCGGTGATGCGCTTCACCAGCTCCACGAGCGAGGCGGTGGACTGCTGCGTTTCGCGCATCTGTGCGCCCGAGCGGGCGGCGATCTCCGATCCCAGCACCACCTGCGCGATGGTCTTGTTGACCGTGTTGATCGTGTCCGACGTCTCGATCTGAATGTTGTTCACCAGCTGCGCGATCTGTTGCGTCGCCTGGCGTGAGCTCTCGGCGAGGCGCTGCACTTCTTCGGCCACGACCGCGAAGCCGCGACCGGCGTCACCGGCGGCGGCGGCCTGCATGGAGGCGTTCAACGCCAGCACGTGCGTACGTTCGGCGATCGTATTGATGAGGTTCACGATGCCGGTGATTTCCTGCGAACGTTCGCCCAGGCGCTTGATGCGCTTTTCCGCCTCGGCGATGGATTCGCGAATGCCTTCCATGCCCTTCACGGTTTCGTTCACCGAGCTGAGCGCGGTCACCGTCGAGCTGGTCGCCTGCTCGGCGGCGCGGTTGGATGCGGCGGCGAGCTCGGCCACCTGGGTCATGACCTTGGAAGCGTTGGCCAGGTTCTCACCGGCGCGTTCCACGTCCGAACGTTCGGCGGCGGCAGTGGCCGTCACCGATTCGCCCTGGCGCTTCACGCGTTCGGTGGAGAGCTTCACCTGCGCGGCGATGCTGGTCACCTCGGACAGCACGCGGCCGGTCTCGTACGACAGCAGGTTGATGGAGTCGGACACGGTGCCGATCACGTTCGCGCTGACGGGCGCCTTGGCGGTGAGGTCCTTGTTGGACAGCTGCGCCACGGCTTGCAGCAGCTGCACCACCGAGTTGTTCAGGTCTTCGTTTTCGCGCTCGGCATCGGCGAGGCGCGCCACGCGGTCGTCGAGCAGGTTGTCGAAAGCGCGCGAGAGCTGGCCGAATTCGTCGTCGCCGCCCAATTGTGAACGCGCGGCGTAATCGCCCGCGGCAATCGCGGTCACGGTCTGCTGCATCTTGGTGATAGGGCGCGTCACGCTGCGCAACAGCGAGAATGCGATCAATAGGCCCAGGCCTAACAACGCCACCGCGATGCCGGTCGACCAGACCACCACCTTCTCGCGCACCTTGGTTACCGGCGCGAAAGCTTCGGCGGCCTTGATCTCGGCGATGATGGCCCACTTGAGGCCGAGCACCGGCAGCGGGGCGTAAGCGCCCAGAACTTGATTCTTTGCGTAATTGGGATAGACGCCGAAGCTCGAAGCCCCTCGCTCGAACACGTCCTGCGTGGCCTGGGTCTTGATGGGTACGAGGCCGATGCTGGTGCCCTTGGCCTGTACCGCATTGGCGAGGCCTTTGGCGAAGCCGGCATCGCTCACGCTCTTGGCGTAGGCGTCGATGTTCTCCACGGCGAGGCGCGCGACCGAGCGCGGCGTACCGTCGGCCGCCGACACCAGGTAGGTTTCGCCGGAGTCGCCGAGGCCGCGCTCTTTCCACTGGCCTTCGTGCGTCATCACCGAGTTGATCTTGTCGATGGGCACCTGCACGACGAGCACGCCGATCTTCTTGCCGCCATCGAAAATGGGCGTGCCGAGGAAGGCCGCCTGGTCGTTGTAAGAGGGCAGGTACTCGCCGAACTCCGACAGCGCCACCATGCCTGGCTTGTCGAGCGCCCACGACGCGCGGAACGCGTCGCCGAGCCGGGTCTTCGCGTACGGGCCGTTCACCAGCGAGGTGGCGAAGTCGAGCTCCTTGAACACGGTGTAGACGACGGTGCCGTTGCGCGGCTCCACCAGGAAGATGTCGTACAGGCCGAACTGTCGCAGCGCGGTGCGCAGGTAGGGATGGATGGCGCCGTGCATCTCGCTGTAGTGCGAGCCGTCGTTGGCGTGATCGAGATTGTTCTTCGAACCGAGCGGATTCGGGTTGGCGGCGATGTACTGGTACTGCAGGTTCATCGCCAGGTCCGGCAGCGTCGCCACCGTCTCGGCCATGTTGACCATGCGTCCGGTGTTGCGCTTCTGGAATTCGCCCATGAACTCGCTGGTGTAGTACTTGGCGAGGCGCGCGCGTTCGGCGGGCAGGTCGGCGATGTTGAGAACGGAGTTGTCGTAGGCGGCTGGAAGGTCGCGCATCGCCGCGACCACGTCCGGCGACGCGGCCAGCACCTGCACCTGGTTCGACAGCGCGTCGAAGTAGTCGGTGATCTGCGCGGCCTTGGATGCGCGCTGCGCGATCAGCGCTTCGCGCGCCTGCGCTTCGAGCGCGGCGCGGCCGGAGTTGAGCGATTCGCGTCCTACGATGATCGAGGTGACGGCGACCGGGATGATGGCGAGGAACAGTGTGCCGAGCAGAAGTTTCTGCCGGATGGACTGGGCGCCAAAGATGTTGCGAACGGCCATGGTTAGCTCACGAGTTGATCGAGTAGTTGCGCGTAGTTGAATTCGAACCAGGCGTCCTGCCCGATTGCATAGGTCGCCACCACTGCCGTGGATGCGGCCGCCGAAAGTCCGGGCGGAATGATTTCGTTTTCGGGCTGGAACACCATGCGGCGCGGCAGCCCGTCGATGACGATGCCGGCGGCGTCGTCGCCGTGGCCGATCACCAGCAGCATGCGTTTCTCACGCGGCAGATGTGGTGTCTCGAACAAGGGTGCGAGGTCGAACAGCGGCACGATGCGGCCGTGGAGATTCACCAACCCCAGCAGGTTCGCGGGCATGCGCGGCAGTGGATAGACGTTCGGCATTTCAACCAATTCGCTGGCGGTGGCGAACGGGGCGAGCAGACGCATGTGGCCGATGCGGAACGCCTGGCGAACGATGTCGTTCGGGTTCGCTTCGACCAGGATTGACTGCCCGCCGAGCGCCGCGAGCTCCGCGGGCAGCGGTGGAAGTCCGAGCGGTAGTGCGAAGTTGGCGTTCATGAGCTGGAGCGTTGCCTCAGGCGCACGCCGTGATGGCGCTGAGAATCTGGTCCGGGGTATAGGGCTTGGTGACGTAGCCTTTCACGCCGAGCATCTGCGCCCAGACGCGGTCGGCCTTCTGGCTCTTGCTGGTCACGAGCACCACCGGAATGCCTTTGGTCGTGGCGTCGCCACCGATGGCGCGCGTGGCGGCGAAGCCGTCCATCTGGTCCATGTTGACGTCCATGAGGATGACGTCCGGCATCTGCGCCTTGGACATCTCGACGGCCTGCTGGCCATTGGTTGCCGTGATCGTGATGTAGCCGGCGCCGCTCACGATCTTTTCGAGATTCATGAGATCCGCGCGCGCGTCGTCGACGATCAGGACTTTATGGATGGCCACAGTTAACTCCCTCACGCGCAATGAGCCTCCGCCGACCCTTTCGGACGGTTTCTCCCATTGGCACGTGGGGAATCTTGGCGGGTATGTGACAAAACCACGGTGACGCGGGTCACACGGGGTGTCCCTAGGAAAGGCTCCAGTTCGCGCTTTTCCGGGTTCTGAAGGCGCGGTCACGCGATTCGCGCGATTCCGCGCCCGCAACGCACCGCGGCGAACGCTGCCAGTCAGGCGGAATTCGTTCGCTGCCAGTAGAGGTTGTAGCGCTCGTGCGCGATACGGAACCAGGGAATGAGTTCGACGCTGGCGCCGCCGTCGAAGCCGCGGGTGACGAAGCTCAGGCTCGAGCGGTCGGTGCGCCGCGTATGAGCGACGAGCTCGCGTAGCGGCCGGATCCAATGCGGAATCGTGACGGTCTCGTTGAGCATTTCGCCGGACTGGCGTTCGTTCACGATCAATTGCGAGCCGGCGATGAGTCCCTGATCGCCGAGCCGCGCCGCGAGGGCGATGGGTCCGTACATGAGCGCCGCGTGCTCACTCTGACCGGGCAGAAATTCGAGTGACAGCGTCATCGGCGTGCGCACTTCGATGACATCGCCGGTGCGAATCTGCTGGCGCAAGTGAAAATAGAGTCCGGGACTGCGGCTGCGCAGGGTGCGGTGGCCGTTGATGCGGATCGTCATCACCTCGCACCAATGCGGATGCCGTATTGCGAGGTCGACGTCGCGCGACTCGGGAGACTCGAACGTTAGACGCGTGTGCTCGTCGTCGGGGAAGCGCGTCTCCTGGATCACCTTGATTCCACGCTCGCGCCAGTCGAGCGTCGAGGCGATGAAGAGATTGACGAACAACCGCTCGTCGCGGCGCGCGTAGATGTTTTCGGCGTAGCGCGCGTGATTTTCGATTCCGGATCCGGTGCAGCACCAGAACGAGTCGAATGGCGTGTGGTAGAGGCGCACGTAGCCGGGCCGCGTCGACTGGAAATAGGTGTTCATCCCGCTGTCGGGATCCTGCGCCGCGAGGATGCCGTTGTAGAGCGCGCGCTCGAAGTAGTCGATGAGATGCACCGAGGCGCGACGCTCGAACAGCGACCGCGTGAGCCGCAGCATGTTGTGCGTGCAGCAGGTTTCCATGGTCTTGGCCGATCCGAGATGCTCCGCGAATTCTCCCGGCGGAAAGAAATGCTCCACGTCTCCGTGGCCGCCGGTAACGAATGATCGGTCCTGGGTGACCGTGCGCCAGAAAAATTGCGCGGCGTCGTCATACTCGCGCGCCCCGGTCAGGTCATGGATGCGGCTGAAGCCGATTACCTTGGGGATCTGCGTGTTGGCATGAAGTCCATTCAGCGTATCGCGCCCCGCAGCGAGCGGTTCGAGCAGCGCGCGATGCGAGAAACGGAGCGCCAGGTTGCGATAGCGCGTTTCTTTTGTCAGCGCGAACAGATCGGCGCAGACCTCATTCATACCGCCATGCTCGCGGTCGAGCATCTTCTGGAAGCCCGCGTCGGGCACTCCGGCGCTCGCCGTGTCTATCCAATCGGCGAATCTCACCAGCACGTCGAGCGCGGGTTTGCTACCGCGATGGAGGTGCGCGTCGCGCAGGCCGGCGAGAATCTTGTGGGTGGTGTACCACGGCACGCCGGCGAACGGCTTTCCCGCGAGGCTGTCGGTGAGCGGCGCTACGCCATCGGGAAAAGCGGTGAGCCAGCCACCGGTTTTTTCCTGGCAGGCGGCGAGCTCCGCCACGATGTAGTCGACGCGCCCGGCGAACCGCGCATCCCCGGTGGATTCGTACATACACGCGACCGCGCCGAGGTAGTGGCCGAGCGTGTGCCCGTGACAGCGGATCTCGACCCACGGCTCGACCGACTCCCACCCGCCATAGACCGCCGCCTTGGGCGGAAGTCCCGCGTTCACGCGAAAGTTATGCAGCAGGCGGTCCGGCTCGAGGCGCAGTAGATAGCCAGCGTCGAGCCGCTGCGCGTGGAGGAATGGACCTTCGTCCAGGCGCACTTCGGCGAGCGCGAAATATTTCGCACTCCCTTCCGGCGCCGGCAGGATTTCGACCGCACCGTCGGCGGGCAGCGCCGCCGCCGCCGCCGCGCCCGCACCGAGGAGCTTCAGGGCATCCCGGCGCGTGTGCGGCGCGGAGGTCATCGTCGCCTCAGGCCGCCAGGTGCACCACGGTGTACGAACGCGCCGGCAGCTTCACCGACATCTTCGCGCCGGCCTTGGCGGGGTCGAGCTTCGTGGTGACCACCTTGTTCGGGCTCTCGAAGGTGTTGAAGGCCTTGAGGTCGTTGCCCGTGACCGTCTCGCACGCCAACACCTTCGACGGTGCGATGTCTTCGAACGTGAGCGCGAGCTCGCGCTCGCTGGTGAGATCCCGATTGAGCGCGAACACCGAGACGCGTTTTTCCTTGGCGTCGTAGGTCGCGACCACGTCGAGGAACGGGACGTTCTCATTGCGCGCGAAGTCGGCGCGCAGTCCGGCGCCGCGTATCGGGTAGGTCTCGCATTCGACCTGGATGTCGAGCATGCGGCCGTGCGCGTACTTGAGCACCATGGCATACGGGAAGTAGATGGACTGGCGCAGGATGCCCTTCTCGTTGGTGACCAGCGGGGCGATCACGTTGACGATCTGCGCCAGGCAGGCCACGCGCACGCGCTCGGACTGGCGCATCAGCGTGTTGAGGAAGCCGCCGGTGAGCAGCGCGTCCTCGAGGTTGTAGACCTCTTCGAGCAGGTGCGGTGCGAACTGACCCTTGCCATCGAGATTTTCACGCGTGCGCGCGCGATACCACACGTTCCACTCGTCGAACGAGAGCCACAGGCGCTTGGGCGAGCGGTACAGGCCCTGCACGAGATCGGCCACGGCGGTGATCTCCTGGATCTGCCGTTCCATGTCGAGGTTCTGCGCCAGGAAGCGTTCGGATTTTCCGCCCGAAAGCTGCGGCTCGTTGCCGAAGTAGTTGTGCAGCGAGATGCCGTCCACCTGGTCGTAGCACTCCTCCAGCACCTCGCGGTCCCAGTTGAGGTAGGTAGGCATGATGGTGTTGCTCGATCCACACGCGATGAGCTGCACGTCGGAATCGATGATGCGCGCCTGCTGTGCGATATCGCGCGCCTTGCGGCCGTACTCGCGCGCGGTGAGGCGGCCCATCTGCCAGGGGCCGTCCATTTCGTTGCCGAGGCACCAGTACTTCACCTTGTGCGGCTGCTCATAGCCATGCGAGCGGCGCAGGTCGCTCCACTTCGTACCCTTGGCGAAGTTGCAGTACTCGATGTAGGCGATGGCCATCTCGGAATTGCCGGTGCCGAGGTTGAAGCCGAGCAGGGGCTCGGTGCCGACGGCCTTGGCCCAGTCCATGAAGTCGTTGGTGCCGAACTGGTTGGTCTCGATGGAGTTCCAGGCGCGTTCCAGGACGGTGGGGCGGTCTTTCTTCGGGCCCACGCCGTCCTGCCAGTTGTAGCCCGAGACCATGTTGCCGCCCGGATAGCGGATGATCGGCACGTGCAGGTCGCCGACTTCCTTGATGACGTCCTTGCGGAAGCCGCGTTCATCGGACAGCGGATTGCCGGGGTCGTAGACGCCGGTATAGATGGAGCGCCCGAGATGCTCGAGAAACGCTCCGAACAGGCGGCGGTTGAAATCGGCGCGCGGCGTGACCAGGCCGAGCGTGGCGCGGGCGGTGCGGCCGCTCGCCTGCGAGTAGCTAGGCAGGCCGAATACCGAAGAGGCGGCGATGCCGGCACCGGCTATTCCAACCTGGGAGAGAAAGC
>DASYKM010000048.1:0-4235 GCA_035995425.1 Steroidobacteraceae bacterium | reverse complement strand
AAGCCGCCGCGGAACTCAGCGTCCAGCTGCGCGGCCGCGCGCCGCAGGTGGCGCGAGATCTCGCGCGCGCCTTCTCGATGTGGTTCCGCGCCGTGAACCTCGCCGAGAAGGTGCATCGCATCCGCCGCCGCCGCGGATATTTTCTCGAAGCCAGCGACCGTCCGCAGCCAGGTGGCATGGAAGCGGCGCTGGCCGCGCTCAAGCAGCGCGGACTCACGCTCGCCGAAGTGCTCGACCTGCTGAAAAAGGTGCGCATCGAACCGGTGTTCACCGCGCACCCCACCGAAAGCGCGCGCCGCACGATGCTGCGCAAGAACCAGCGTATCGCCGAGTTGCTGCTCGATCGCCTCGATCCCACGCTGACGCCGCAGGAGCTGCGCCAGAACTGGAGCCGGGTGCGCACCGAGGTCACCACGGCCTGGCAGACGGAAGATCATCCGCGCGAGCGCCTGACGGTGGCCGACGAGCGCGAGCACGTGGTGTTCTATCTGGCGGAGATCCTCTACCGCATCCTGCCGGCGTTCTACGACGAGCTGGCCGAGGCGCTGTCGAAGCTCTACGGCGTACCGGCCGATTCGCTCGAGCTGCCCGCCATGATCCGCTTCGGCACCTGGGTGGGCGGCGACATGGACGGCAACCCCGACGTGCACGCCAAGACCATTCGCGAGACGCTCGCGCGCCAGCAGCAGGTCATCGTCAACGCCTACTTCAGGGAGTGCGGCGTGCTGGCGCAGCTGCTGTCGCAGAGCGCGAGCCGCAGCGCGGTGCTGCCCGAGCTCACCCAGCGCATCGAGCTGTACGCCACGCTGATCCCGGGCGCGCTCGGCATTACACCCATGCGCCACGATCGCATGCCCTATCGCGTATTTCTCGGGCAGATCGCCGAGCGCCTGCGCGTGACCTATGAGAATCGCCCGAACGGTTACGAAGGACCGCAGCAGTTCCTGCGCGATCTGAAGCTGATTGCCGCCAGCCTCAAGGCGAACAAAGGCTTTCATGCCGGCTGGGGCAACGTGCAGCGGCTCATCGTGCGCGTGGAAACCTTCGGCTTTCACCTGGCCACGCTCGATCTGCGCCAGCACGCGGAGATCCACCACCGCGTGATCGCCCGGGGGCTCGACGATCCGAACTGGATGGTGCGCACGCCCGCCGAGCGCCACGACCTGCTGGTGCAGGCGATCGAGCGCGACGCGGGCGTGAAGATGGACCTCGATGCGCTCGGCCGCCGCACTCTCGGCGTTTTCGAGGGCATCCTGCAGGCGCGCCACCGTTACGGCCAGGATGCCATCGGCTACTACGTGGTGAGCGGCACGCAGGGCGCCGACGACGTGCTCGCGCCGCTGCTGCTGGCGCGCTGGGCCGAGGCCTACGACAAGCGCAGCGGCGAAGTGGCGGTGGACATCGCGCCGTTGTTCGAATCGGTGGACGCGCTCGAACACTGCGGCGACATCATGAAGACCTTGTTAGGCGACCCGCTGTACCGCCGCCACCTGGAGGCGCGCGGCCGCACGCAGTGCGCGCTCATCGGCTACTCGGACACCAACAAGGAAAGCGGCATCTGCGCGGCGCGCTTCGCCGCCTATCGCGCGCAGGCGGAGTTGTCCACGGCGCTGGCCGCGGCCAACGAACGCTCCGTCATTTTTCACGCGCGCGGCGGCAGTATCGCGCGCGGCGGGTCGCGCATCGATTCGCTGGTGCGCACCGCGCCCGCCGGCTCGGTCAATGGCGTGCTGCGCCTGACCGAGCAGGGCGAAGTCATCAATCAGAGCTACGGCCTGAAGCCCATTGCCATGCGCACGCTGGAGCGCGCCTTCAATGCGCTGGCGTTGTCGATTGGCGGGGCCGCCACCGGAACCGCGGCGAGTCCGGAACACCTGCAATTCGTTACGCGTCTTGCCTCGGTGAGCCGCCAGGCTTACCGGCGCTTCGTGCACGCTGACGCCGAGTTCTACGCCTGGTTCCAGGCGGTCACGCCCATCGACGTGATCGCGCGCATGCAGATCGGCTCGCGCCCGGCGGAGCGGCCCGGCAAGGAAGGCTTCGAGGCGCTGCGCGCCGTGCCCTGGGTGTTCGCGTGGACGCAGTCACGGCACATTCTGCCGGCCTGGTTTGGCGCGGGCTTCGGGCTGCGCACGGCTGTCGAGGAGCTCGGACTCGAGGTCGCGCGTTCCGCATACAGGGAATGGAACTACTTCACGACGCTGATCGACGATCTCGAAGCGTCGCTGGCGCGCGCCGATCTCGAGATCGCGGCTGCTTACGAAGACCTCGCCGATGCGCGTCACCGGCATTTCGGTGTCCAGCTACGCGAGGAATTCCAGCTCGTGTCCGAGCAGGTGCTCGGCATCAAGCAGATCGCGGCGCTGCTCGACCGCGACACGACCATGCAGCGCTCGATCGAGCTGCGTAATCCCTACGTGGATCCGATCAATCTGCTGCAGGTCGATCTACTAAGGCGATGGAGGGAAACCGGCCGCCAGGACCGCGATTTGTTCGAATCGCTGCTGGCCTGCATCGCGGGCATTGCCGAAGGGCTGCAGAGTACTGGATGATGGCGGCCACACATGGAAACGCGCGCGACCACACCCAAGGACTCGGGTTTTCGCTCCTTCGCGGAGTTCTACCCGTTCTATCTCAGCGAGCACCGGCACCCGGTGTCGCGAGTGCTGCACTACATCGGCACCTGGGGCTCGGTGCTGAGTCTCGTGGCGCTGATCGCCACCGGCGAACCGCTGTGGTTGTTCGGTGTGTTCGGCTCAGGGTACAGCTTCGCGTGGCTCGGCCACTTCCGCTTCGAACGCAACAAGCCGGCGACATTCCGCTTTCCGTTCTACAGCCTGGCCAGCGATTTCCGCATGTGGTGGGAACTGAACTTGGGGAAACTCAAGTTCCGTGACCACTGATCGCGAACGCCCCAAGGGCCGGTCCCTAAGACCTCTTCGCGCGCTGCTGCCGTTTCTCGCGCCCTATCGCGCGCGCATGACGGTGGCGCTGGTCGCGCTCATGGTCGCCGCCGCCGCCATGCTGGCGCTGCCGCAGGCACTCAAGAACGTCATCGACAAGGGATTCTCGGCGGCCAACGCCGCCGCGATCGATCAGAATTTCCTGTGGCTGCTGGTGGCCGCCGCGGTGTTCGCGGTGTTCGCGTCGCTGCGCCTGTACCTGGTGAGCTGGATCGGCGAGCGCGTGGTCGCCGACCTGCGCAGCGCGGTCTACCAGCGCGTCATCCGCATGGACCCGGCCTTCTTCGAGGTCACCAAGACCGGCGAAGTGCTCTCCCGGCTAACTACCGACACCACGCTCATCCAGTCGTTGTCGGGCGTCGGGCTGTCGATACTGCTGCGCTCCACGGTGAGCTTCGTGGGCTCGCTGGTGCTGCTGCTGCTGACCAGCCTGAAGCTGGCGCTCATCATCTTCGCGCTGATCCCCACGGTGTTGCTGCCCATGCTGGTGTTCGGGCGCCGCGTGCGGCGGCTGTCGCGCGATTCGCAGGATCGCATCGCCGATACCTCCGGAATGGCCGGCGAAACGCTCAACGCCATTCAGACCGTGCAGGCGTTCACGCTCGAGGACCTGCACGGCGAACGCTACGACGACATGGTGGAGCAAAGCTTCGACACCGCCATCCGGCGCACGCGCGTGCGCGCCTGGCTGGTCGCGCTCGCCATCATGACCACGTTTTCCGCGGTCACGCTGGTGTTGTGGCTGGGCGCTCGCTCGGTGCTCCACGGCACGATGTCGGGTGGCGATCTGGCGAAATTCCTGAGCTACGCGATCTTCATGGGCACTTCGGTTGCGGCGCTTTCGGAGATGTGGGGCGAGCTGCAGCGCGCCTCGGGAGCCATGGAACGGACCGTCGAACTGCTCGACTCGCGGCCGTCGCTGGTGACGCCCGTGAATCCGGTCGAGCTCGAGGTGCCGAGAGGACAGATCACTTTCGAGCACCTGAGTTTCAATTATCCATCGCGTCCCGACACGCGCGCGCTCGACGACTTCCAGCTGGTGATCGCGCCCGGTGAGGCCGTGGCTTTCGTCGGCCCCTCGGGCGCCGGCAAGAGCACCGTGTTCCAGCTGCTGCTGCGTTTCTACGACCCGAGCGCGGGCCGCATTCTCATCGACGGGATCGACATCGCGCTCGCCGATCCTTCCGCGGTGCGCGCCCACATTGGCCTGGTGCCGCAGGAGACGGTGATTTTCGGCACCACCGCGCGCGAGAACATTCGCTATGGCCGCCC
>DASYKM010000047.1:0-19158 GCA_035995425.1 Steroidobacteraceae bacterium | reverse complement strand
GTGACCAGTCTCGGCAAGCTGGGCGGCATCGCCTCGACGCCGATGATCAACATGCCAGAGGTCTCCATCATCGGCATCAACAAGGCCATCGAGCGCGCCGTGGTGGTCGACGGCCAGATCACCGTGCGGCTGATGATGAATCTGTCGTCGTCGTTCGATCACCGTTTCGTCGACGGTTTCGACGCCGCGTCGATGATCCAGGCGCTCAAGGACTCGCTGGAGCAGCCGGCCACGATTTTCATCGATTGATGAGGTCCGCGACTTCTTTGCCGCTTTGGCTGTTGCTGGCGGCACTGGCGGCCGCCTCCGCGGAAGCCCAGACGGCGGGCAAACTACCGGTGCCGGTTCTGCTGGTCATGCCCTCGAGCCGCCACGTCGAGATTTCCGACGCCGGTCTCATCGGAATGCTGGTCGCTTCGTCCATCAACAAGGCGAGCGCGCAACGCGCCGAGCGATTCCGTACGACGTTGGCGGACCCGGAGTTTCTCTCCGACGCGCGGCACGTGTTTGGCTGCTTTGCACTCGCCGGACCTTGCGCGGCCCCAGCGGCATTCGTCGATCCGGTCGAATTCGCGGCCGCCGTCCGCAGTAGCGAGAGCCAGGAAGGATTCGTGGTCGAGCTCGTGCCCGAGCAGATACCCGAACAGATGTTGCTGCGCGCGACGGCGCGCCACGTCAAGCGCGCAAATGATGTCGCGGGCACCCCTATCAAGGTAGGAATCGGCTATGCCGCCATCTATACGACGCGCGCGCCGCCGCAGGCGGCTCTCGACGCCTATTGGTCCGCAGGTGAACCGCGGCGCATCGTCGCGGCGGCGCATGGCGGACTCGTCGAACTCAACGCGCTGTTTGGCCTGCTGCTGCGGGAAGGTCGCGAGTTCGGTCCTTTGCCGGAGGCGTGGCAATCGCTGCCGACGCTCGAGCCTGTCTCCAACGCGGCGCCGCGCTTTGCTTGCGCGAAGAGGACCTGCAGGGCGATCCACATCTTCGAGGACTTTGGTGATAGCGTCGTACTCGTCGGCTACACCGGGAATGTCGCGGGCTGGTTCGACGCCGCTGCGGCTGCAGCACAGGCCGACGTGCAGAGTATCGCGGCGAATGGAATTTTCTGGCGCTGAAACATTCGAGCAGGAAACATGAATTCCATTCTCAGGATTGCCCGTCTCGCCGGATTGCTCTCGATGGCCGGCTGCGCCGGCATGGCCGGTGTCATGGGTGCTCACGTCAATGCATACCCGGGCAAAGAGCGCCCCATCGAGGAAGTGGCGGTCCTGTTCCCCGCTAACGCGATGCTTGCGAAGGTGGATGGCAAGCACGTCGGAGACAACACGCTGGGCTATCCGAGCGACGTCCGCGTGCTGCCCGGGGAACGCAAGATCATGCTCGATTGCATGTTCGGGAATTTCAAAGTCAAACCGACCGAGTTCACCGGCCGGTTCGTTGCCGGGCACTTCTACAACATGCTGTGTCACGACCAGGGCGATGGCGCATTCGCCGGTGACATGAAGGACCTCGGTACAGAGGATCCCCGGAAAAAGACGTGACCGGCTGGGTCTGAACCGGCCGCTCCTACAAAAAAATGTGCGCGAATACCGTCACTGAAACAGCGGCGGTGGCAAATTGAGGGCATGCATTCGCGCTGCAAAAACTGCCTGTACTGCGGCCTCGTCCAGCTGGTGAGCCTTGGCGATCCGCCGCCGGTCACCAAGTGGAAACGGCCGGTGCTGCTCGTGGCCGGCATCGCACTGACCGTCTGCACCGTGCTCGCGCTGCACTTCGCCTGGGAGCGAAATGATGGTTCGTTCTTCGCCGCGGTCTCCATCGTGGTCATGATCGTCGGGCTGCTCGGCGTCGTGATCTCGGTTCGCGGTTGCGATGTCTGCGTGGCACGCTATCTCGGCAAGACGTTATGAAGACCCGTCCGGCCGTCGCCTGCAATCCGAAGAGCCGGCGCAAGGTCGCGAAGCGTCGACTGGGAATGCGCGCGCCGCTTCGCTCCGCCTGCCGTTACGCATCCATCTGGGCCTGCCAGTACACGGCGCTCCGCCACCGGCGCAGCCCCACCTCAAACACCGATGTTTGAGTGACAATGCGCTTCCCATGGAAGCGCCCGACAATCCCGAATTCTGGAATCGCGCGGCCCGGACCCGCGAGTTCACGCACCCGCTCGATCGTGAGCGACTGACGCGGCTTCTTCCGCGTGACGCCGTCATCCTTGACTACGGTTGTGGCCAGGGTCGCCTGGCCGGCGAGCTCATCGAGCTCGGATACATCAACGTGCTCGGCATCGATTCATCCGCGGAAATGATCCGCATCGCGCGCGAGCGCGTGCCGGACGCGGGCTTCGCCGAAAATGACGGCGAGCATCTGCCCTGCGGCGACGCCAGCGTCGACGCCGTCCTGCTGTTCGCCGTGCTCACCTGCATCGCCGCCGACGACGCGCAGAAAAATCTGCTGCGTGAATTCAAACGCATCTTGCGTCCCGGCGGTCTACTACTGGTCAGTGACTACCCACTGCAGGCCGACGCGCGCAATCTGCAGCGCTACGAGTTGTTCGCGCAGGAGCTGGGTGGCTACGGACGCTTTCGCCTGGCCGGTGGCGCGGTGCTGCGGCACCACTCGCGTGAATGGTTCGATGACCTTCTGACGGGGTTTCAGGTCGAGGAGCCGGTCGAGCTCGACGCGAAAACCATGAATGGGAACCCGGCCAGGATCCTGCAGCTGTGGGCTCACCGAGCATCGGAAAAGGGAACATGAAACAAGTGAAACACCTGCTGCCCGCCGCGCTGGCATGCATGCTCGGCAACGCCGCATTCGCCGCGCCTCCCTCGGCAGACTGGCCTAACTACGGCCGCACGGCGGGTGGCGACCGGCACTCGCCGCTCACGCAGATCGATCGCGCCAACGTCGGCAAACTGACGCTCGCCTGGGAATACAAGACCGGCGAGGCCGCAATCGAGACAGGGAACCCCACCGCGCTCGAAGCCACGCCGCTGGTCATCGACGGCGTGATGTATCTATCCACGCCGCTCGGCAAGGTGGTCGCGCTCGATCCGGTCAGCGGCCAGCCAAAGTGGGTTCGCCAGCTCGTCGTGGAACACAAACGGCAATTCGGCGATTGGGTGAGCCGCGGTGTTTCCTTCTGGCGCGACCCGAAGGCAAAGGGAGGCGTGTGTCACGAACGCATCATCGTCGCGCCCGTGGACGCGCGGCTGGTTGCGCTCGATGCGGCCACCGGTGATTTCTGCGCCGGCTTTGGCAACGGCGGCGTGGTGGACCTGGTCGCGGGTCTGCGTAACAAACAATCCTATGGCGACGAGTACGAGCAGACTTCACCGCCGGCGATCATCGGCGATCTCGTGGTGGTGGGTTCCGCGGTTGCGGACAATTCCTCCACGGTGGGTTCGAGCGGTGAAGTGCGCGCGTTCGATGCACGCACCGGCGCCCTGCGCTGGACCTGGAGTCCGGTGCCGCAGGATCCCAAGGACCCCGCGTACGCCACGTGGAATGGCGAGGCCGCGCATCGCAGCGGCGGCGCCAACACCTGGTCGATCATTGCGGCCGACCCCAAACGCGATCTCGTGTTCCTGCCCACCACCAGTCCCGCGGTCGACTACTACGGCGTCACGCGGCTCGGCGACAATCGTTACGCAAACTCCATCGTCGCGCTGCGCGCCTCCACCGGGAAAATGGTCTGGAATTTCCAGACCGTGCATCACGACCTCTGGGATTACGACAACGCGTCGCCGCCGGCGCTGATCACGCTGCCCGGCGGCAAGGCCGCGGTGTTGCAGGGAACGAAGACCGCGCAATTGTTCGTGCTCGACCGCGAGACCGGCGCGCCGCTGTTTCCGGTCGAAGAGCGCGCGGTGCCGAAGAGCGACATTCCGGGTGAGGTCACGTCGCCCACGCAGCCGCTGTCTTCATTGAGCACGGGATTTCGCACGATCACGGCTGACGACATCTGGGGCGCGACCCCCGAGGATCTCGCCGAATGCCGCGCCCGTTTCGCGACCCTGCGTTACGAGGGGCCGTTCACGCCGCCATCCGAGCGAGGCAGCTTGCAGGTACCGGCCAACATTGGTGGCGCGCACTGGGGCGGCGTGGCCTACGACAGCGATCGCGGCATCGCCATCGTCCCTAACAACCGGCTCGCGGCCGTGGTCAGGCTGATACCGCGCGAGACCTGGAAGACGATGAAGGACAAGCTCACGAGCGGCGAGCGCGTCGGCAAGGAATTCACCGACATGCGCGGCACGCCGTACATCATGCAGCGCGAGATCTGGCTGTCTTCGACCAAGCGCTCGCCCTGCACCGCGCCGCCTTTCGGTACGCTGACCGCGTTCAGCCTCAAGACCGGCAAGACTCTCTGGGACGTACCGCTCGGCACCGGTGAAAGTCTCGACAAGATTGGGCTGTCGCCGCTGCCGGACGGCACCGGCATGGCGAATCTCGGCGGCGCCATCACCACGGCCGGCGGACTGGTGTTCATCGGCGCGACGCTCGACGCGTATATCCGTGCATTCGACATCGAAACCGGCCAGGAGCTGTGGAAGTTCAAACTACCGGCCGGGGGCAAGGCCACGCCCATGACCTATCAAGGTGCCGACGGCCGCCAGTATGTGGTGATCTCCGCCGGTGGCGACGGTAAGGCCTGGGGCAAGGCGGACTCGGTCGTGGCGTTCGCGCTACCTAAAGCTTCCGCGTTGGAGGATAGTCAGCGCGCACATTGATCGAGGAGCGAAAGTCATGGCGCAGACATTCGACATCCGGTTTGCCCGATCCGCGGGGCTCGCGGGATTCTTTGAAGCGCCGGCCAATGAATTTCGATGGAAGGGCGCAGGACGTCTGAGCATCGACGCTTCCGGCATCAGCATCGCGCTGCGGCGCGGATTGATGACTGTCTTCGCGCGCGCACAGTTCCGCCGCATCGCCGCGAACCGCCTCATCGAGGTATATCGCGAAGGAAATGCGCTTCGCCTGGAATTCAGCACGCGGGAATCCGCCCGCGCCGTGCTGCCGTTCTGGGCCAGCGATCGCATCGCCGCCGCGGAAATCGTCACGCTGCTGCCGACCCACCGCTCCGTGGAGCTCGAGGACACCGGTTCCGCTCGCAGGTATCGCTTCGATCGAAGACTCGGCGCCTCGCTGTTGGTCGGTGTCGTCATGCTCGGCGCGGGCGCAGTGGCGCTGCAGCGATATCTTGCCGACGAGCCTATCGCCGCGAGCGTCATGGCCGTTGCGCAGCCGCCGGTGCAAGTCCCGGCGCGAGAAGCACTAACGACGCCGCCCGCATCGAAACCCGACGCCAACTCACAGCTGGCAGTGGGCACCTCAACCGCAGCGGCAGCCCCGGCGCCAGCCGCGAGTGGGCGGCCCATTCCCCTGTACATGAATCCGCCCGAGCTTCCCGCATCGTCGCTGGATTCGTCGGTGGTGGTTGCGGAGCCGGTCCTGGTGCAGGCCGAAGCGGCAGCGCCGGGTGCCGATGCGAATTCGCGCACGTGGGTGGTGGTCCCGTCCACCGATGGCGTCTACCCGATCGTTGCCGGAGATCCGAGGTACGAGATCGCACGCCGGGAATTCGATCGCTTCCAGGCCGAGCGCGCGCAATTGCGCGCCAACTATCTATACGAGCGTGACTTCCCCAATGCCGAGCGCCTGGAGGCGATCGAAGCGGGCTGGATGGTTGTCACCGCGCGCATCTACGACTCCAGGGAATTGGCGGCAATCGAGTTCATCGCGTTGCGGGAAATGGAGCTCGCCGTGTCGAGAGGCTGGCGCGTCTATCTTTCGGTTCACGCCGCGGGTCTGCGCGCCGACAACAAGGCATTGGTCAGGCTGTCTTCGACCTACCTCGCGTCAGCCGAGGCGCTCGAGTCCATGCTGCCGCGGTTCGTGCACTAGGCCAGGCTCGGCGGAAACGCGACCTTCTCGCGCAGCAGCACCAGTTCTTCAGCGGCAGTCGGGTGCAGCGCCATGGTGCTGTCCCACTGCTGTTTGGTGAGGCCGGCCTTCACCGCCACCGCCGCCAGCTGGATCATTTCCGGCGCGTCCTCGCCGGCGATGTGCACGCCCAACAACTTGCCGGACTTGCCGTCCACCACGATCTTCATGAGCGTGCGCTCGAGGTTGCTGGTGAGCATGTTGCGCATCGGGCGGAAGCTGGTGCGATAGATGTCCACCGTGTCGTAGCTGCGGCGCGCGTCCGACTCGGACAGTCCCACGGTGCCGATCGGCGGGCGGCCGAACACCGCGCTCGGCACGAAGCTGTGATCCACCGCGGTGGGGCGCTGGTTGTAGATGGAGTCGGCGAACGCCTGGCCGTCGCGAATCGCCACCGGCGTGAGGTTCATGCGATTGGTCACGTCGCCGATGGCGTAGATGGACGCGACGCAGCTCTGCGAAAACTCGTCGACGATCACGGCGCCGGCTTCGTCCAGCTTCACGCCGGCACGCTCGAGCCCGAGCCCCGGCGTGTTCGGATCCCGCCCGATGGCATACAGCACGGCATCGGCTTCGACGTTCTCGCCGGTCGACAGCGTGGCGCGGATCGCGCTGCCGGCCTTCTCGAGCTTGGTCAGCGTGGCTTTCATCGTGAGCCGCGTGCCGCCGCGCTCCACCTCTATGTGCATGTGCGTGCGCAGGTCGTCATCGAAGCCGCGCAGCAGCTTGTCGCCGCGATGCAGGATGCGCACCTTCGAACCCAGGCCGTGAAAAATGTTGGCGAACTCGAGCGCCACGTAGCCGCCACCGACGATGAGCACGCGTTCGGGAAGTTTCTCGAGCAGGAACGCTTCGTTCGAGGTGATGCCGAGCTCGAGTCCGGGCAGCCCCTCGGGTAGATAGGGGCGCCCGCCGGTGGCCACCAGGATTCGGTCCGCGGTCAGTTGCGAGCCGGACTTGCCGAGCTTCACGGTGTGCGCGTCGACGAGCTCGGCGCGCTCTTCGAACGCGGTGACGCCGGCCCTGGCAAGGTTGGTGGCATACAGTCCGGAGAGGCGCGTGACTTCGTTCTGCACGTTGTCGCGCAGCGTCGGCCAGTCGAACGATGCGTTGCCCACGGTCCAGCCGTATCCCGGCGCGTCGGCGAGCATCTGCGAAAACTCCGCGCCGTACACCAGGAATTTCTTGGGAACGCAGCCGCGGATTACGCAGGTGCCGCCGATCCGGTACTCCTCGGCGATCGCCACGCGCGCGCCGGCTTGCGCGGCGATGCGCGCGGCGCGCACGCCGCCGGAACCCGCGCCGATCACGAACAGGTCGTAGTCGTGTTTCATGGCAGGATAGTAGCCGACTGGAATGGCCTGACCGAAACCCCGAGGATCCGAATTCCGATGCCGCGCGTCCTCGCCCTGGTTCTGCTGGCCCTGGTTTGCGCGGCCACGGGCGGTTGCGAACTGCTGCGCATGAATCCCGGCAGGCTGCAGGCGTTGACCATCGCGGCGCAGGTGGGCGAGTTCAGGAACGCGCATCGCCGTTGGCCGGCGGTGGCGACGGACCTGGATCATTCCACGCTGCTCACGGAATTCGATGAAGCCGACATCGGTGAGCCGGTCGCACGCAAGGCAGCTCGGGCCAAAGGGCTGCGCGTCGAAATGCTGCCGCACGGCGCCAACCTGCGCCTCGAGATGTTTGATTCCACGAACCGGCGTGTCTGCAGCATGGAATTGATTGCACCGACGGACGATGACCCGCATCGGCTGATGCCGGTGATGGTGATCAAGACCACCGTCATCTCGTGTCCGGGAACCGGAAAAGGATTTCGATGAGCACGTTCAAGGCATTTCGCATTCACGAATCCGCAGGTCGGATCGCCGCGCGATTCGAAGATCTCACGCTCGAGGCGCTCACGCCCGGCGAAGTCGTCATCGACGTGCAGTATTCCGGCATCAATTACAAGGACGCGCTGGCGGCGACCGGCGCGGGGAAAATCCTGCGCCGCTATCCACTCGTCGGCGGCATCGACCTCGCGGGCGCCGTGAAGTCATCCGACGATCTGCGCTTCAAGGCGGGCGAGGCGGTGCTGGTCACGGGTTCCGGACTCTCCGAGAGTTTCGACGGCGGTTACGCCGAAGTCGCGCGCGTGAATGCCGACAGCGTCATCTCCATGCCGCCGGGACTCGATGCATTCCGCGCAATGGCGCTCGGCACCGCCGGCTTCACCGCCGCGCTCGCCATCCACCGCATGGAGCGCAACGGCCAGGAGCCGGCGCGGGGACCGATCGTCGTCACCGGTGCCACCGGCGGCGTCGGCAGCATCGCCATCGACATGCTGGCGGGCCGTGGTTACGAAGTAATCGCCGTCAGCGGCAAGGCCGAGTCCTTCGAATACCTGAAGTCGTTAGGCGCTAGCAAAGTTCTGCCGCGCGGGGAGTTCGACCTCGGCAGCAGGGCGCTGGAACCGGCGCGTTACGCCGGCGCCATCGACAGTGTCGGCGGCGAGATCCTGGCGGGCCTAACGCGCCAGGTGGATTTCTGGGGGAACATCGCAAGCGTCGGACTCGCCGGTGGAGCGGACCTCAAAACCACGGTCATGCCCTTCATCCTGCGCGGAGTGAACCTGCTGGGCATCAATTCCTCGGCCACGCCACGCACCGAACGACTCGAAGTGTGGCAACGAATCGCGACGGACCTCGCGCCTCGCCACCTCGCGCGCATCGCGAGCCGCACGATTCCATTTGCCGAGCTGCCCGGTGCGTTCCAGGCCTATCTCGACGGAAAAGTTACCGGTCGCACAGTCGTAAAGATTGCAGCGCGGCCGTAAACTGCGCGGCCTATGAGCCGACCCACTCCTGCCCAGCTTTCCGCGGGTGCAAAGTTCCGCGCGGCCATCGCCGCCGAAAAACCCCTGCAAGTCGTCGGCGCCATAAACGCCTACGTGGCGCGCATGGCCGAGGCCACCGGATTCCGCGCGCTCTATCTATCGGGCGGCGGCGTCGCCGCGAATTCACTCGGGCTGCCGGATCTCGGCATCAGCACCATGGACGACGTGCTCATCGACATCCGGCGCATCACCGAAGCCAGTTCGCTGCCCTTGCTGGTGGACGCGGACACGGGCTGGGGCGGCGCGTTCAACATCGCCCGCACGGTCAAATCGTTCACCAAGGCCGGCGCGGCCGGCATGCACATCGAAGACCAGGTGCAGTCCAAGCGCTGCGGCCATCGTCCGGGAAAGGAAGTGGTTCCCGCGCAGGAGATGGTCGACCGCGTCAAGGCGGCGGTGGATGCGCGAACCGACGCCAGTTTCGTGATCATGGCGCGCAGCGATGCGCTCGCCACCGAAGGACTCGAACGCACCATCGAGCGGCTGGTGAAATGCGTGGAAGCCGGTGCCGACGCCATCTTCCCCGAGGCCGTCACCGAGTTGCCGATGTACGCCAAGGTGCGCGATGCGGTGCGCGTGCCGGTGCTCGCCAACATCACCGAGTTCGGCAAGACACCTCTATATACGCGTGAGGAACTGGGCGGCGTCGGCGTCGACATCGTGCTGCATTGCTGTTCGGCCTATCGGGCCATGAACCTCGCCGCGCTCAAGGTCTACGAAGCCATCCGCCGCGACGGCACGCAGAAGAATGTCGTCGACGCCATGCAGACGCGCGACGAGCTCTACAAGTTTCTCGACTATCACGCCTACGAGCAGAAGCTGGATCAACTGTTCGCGGCAGAGAAGGAGCAGAAATGAGCACCGCTCCGGAGGCCGACAGGCCGAAGAAATCCGTCGCGCTCTCCGGCGTCGCCGCCGGCAACACCGCCTTGTGCAGCGTGGGCCGCAGCGGCAACGATCTGCACTATCGCGGCTACGACATCCTCGAAGTCGCCGAGACCTGCGAGTTCGAAGAGCTGGCCTATCTACTGATCCACGGCAAACTGCCGAACGCCGCTGAGCTCGCCGCCTACAAGACCAGGCTCAAGGGCCTGCGCGGCATATCGGCGCCGGTGCGCGCCATCCTCGAGCAGCTTCCACCGGCCACGCATCCCATGGACGTCATGCGCACGGGCGCGTCGGCGCTCGGGTGCGTGCTGCCCGAAGCCAATGACCACGATGCCGCGGGCGCGCGCGAAATCGCCGATCACCTGGTGGCGAGCTTCGGCTCCATGCTCTGCTACTGGTATCACTTTTCGCACAGCAGCCGGCGCATCCACGTCGAGACGGATGACGACTCGGTGGGCGGGCATTTCCTGCACCTGCTGCACCGGCGCGCGCCATCGGCAAGCTGGGTGCGTGCCATGCACACCTCGCTCAATCTATACGCCGAGCACGAGTTCAACTCCTCCACGTTCACCGCGCGAGTGATTGCCGGCACCGGCTCCGACATCTACTCCTGCATCACCGGCGCCATCGGTGCGTTGCGCGGTCCCAAGCACGGCGGTGCCAATGAAGTCGCGCTCGAGATCCAGGAGCGCTATGGCACCGCCGACGAAGCGGAAACGGATATCCGCCGGCGCCTGGCGAGCAAGGAAATCGTGATCGGATTCGGCCACCCGGTGTACACGGTGTCCGACCCGCGCAACGCGGTTATCAAGCGCGTGGCGCAGAAGTTAGGCGCCGAGGCCGGCGACCTCAAGCTGTACGACATCGCCGAGCGCATCGAATGGATCATGATGAACGACAAGCGCATGTTCGCCAATCTCGACTGGTACAGCGCCGTGAGCTATCACCTCATGGGCGTGCCGACCGCCATGTTCACGCCGTTGTTCGTCATGGCGCGCGTCACCGGCTGGAGCGCGCACGTCATCGAGCAGCGTGAAGACGGCAAGATCATCCGCCCGGCGGCCAACTACATTGGCCCGGAAAACCGCAAGTTCGTGCCGCTCGCGGACCGTCGATAACGTGTCATCGCAGGATTACAAATCCGCGCAGCGGCCGAACCCCGACGAGCTGCTGGTCACCATCGCCGACTACGCGAAGAACTACCAGGTAGATAGTGCGCAGGCCTACGAAACCGCGCGCTACTGCCTCATGGACACGCTGGCCTGCGGCTTCCAGGCGCTCAAGTATCCGGCGTGCACGCGGTTGTTGGGCCCGGTGGTGCCGGGCGCCACCATGCCGGGCGGCTCGCGCGTGCCGGGCACCAGCTATGAGCTCGATCCGGTGCTGGGCGCCTTCAGCATCGGCGCCATGGTGCGCTGGCTCGATTTCAACGACACCTGGCTGGCGGCGGAGTGGGGCCATCCGTCCGACAACCTCGGCGCCATCCTGGCCCTGTCGGACTATCTATCGCGCCGCGCCATCCTGTTGGGCGAGAAGCCGCACACGGTACGCGACGTCCTCACCGCCATGATCAAGGCGCATGAGATCCAGGGCGTGCTGGCGCTGGAGAACAGCTTCAATCGTGTCGGCCTCGATCACGTGCTGCTGGTGCGCGTTGCGTCGACCGCGGTGGCCACGGCAATGCTCGGTGGCTCGCTCGAGCAGATCGTGAACGCGCTGTCGAATGCGTGGATCGACGGCGGTGCGTTGCGCACTTATCGGCACGCGCCGAATACGGGTTCGCGCAAGAGCTGGGCCGCCGGGGATGCCACCAGCCGCGCGGTGCGCCACGCGTTGTTCGCGCTCAAGAACGAGATGGGCTATCCGTCGGCACTGTCCGCGAAAACCTGGGGTTTCCAGGACGTGCTGTTCAAGGGCAAGCCGCTGACACTCGCGCAAGGCCTGGGCAGCTACGTCATGGAAAACGTCCTGTTCAAGATCAGCTTTCCCGCCGAGTTCCACGCGCAGACCGCCGTCGAATGCGCGATGGCGCTGCACCCGAAAGTGCGCGACAAGCTCGCGCTCATCGAGCGCATCGTCATCGAGACGCAGGAACCCGGCGTGCGCATCATCGACAAGACCGGTCCGCTTTCGAATCCGGCGGATCGCGACCACTGCATTCAATACATGGTGGCGGTGCCGCTGATCTTCGGCCGGCTGACCGCGGCGGATTACGAGGACACCGTGGCCAACGATCCGCGCATCGACGTGCTGCGCGCGAAAATGGAAGTGAAAGAGAACACCACGTTCACGAAGGAATACTACGAGCGCGACAAACGCCACATCGGCAACGCGCTGCACATCTTCTTCAGCGACGGCAGCCCGAAGCTCGAGCTGCGCGTCGACTTTCCCGTCGGCCACCGCAAGCGCCGTGCCGAAGGCATGCCATTGCTGGTGCAGAAGTTCGAAACGTCGGTGGCGGCACATTTCCCCGCGCGGCAAGCCGAGGCGATCAAGGCCTTGTTCGCGCGCCACGACTTCGATGCGATGCCGGTGAACGAATTCATGGCCGCGCTCGTCGCCAACTGATTTTCCAATGACTAACAACTTCGATGAAGCCGGCTGGAAAGCGCGACTGGCCGCCGGCGCCGCCGAGCTCAACGCGCCGCTCGATGACACGCAGACCGACAAGCTGTGGCGTCTCGGCAATCTGCTGCGCGAACGCAACGAGCACGTGAACCTCACGTCGATCGTCTCCGCGGAAGGGATTCTCACGCTGCACATGCTCGACAGCCTGTCGATCGTGCCCGACCTGCTCGACGCCGCCACCGTTCTCGATGTCGGCACCGGCGGCGGTTTTCCCGGCCTGCCGCTGGCGGTGGCCTGCCCGCAGCGCGAATTCATGCTCATCGATGGCACGCAGAAAAAAATCCGCTTCGTGAACGAAGCGATCGAGGCCCTCGGCATCGCCAATGCGAAAGCCGTCGCGGTGCGCGCCGAGGATCTCGACGAACCCAAATACGACGCGGTGATCGTGCGAGCGGTCGGCAGTCTCATCGACGTACTACATAACGCCGGACATCTGGTCGCGCCCGAGGGCCGGCTGATCGCGATGAAGGGTCGCCATCCCGCCGAAGAGCTGCGCACCGTGCCGCGCGGCTGGCGCGCGAAAGTCTCGGTGCTGCGCGTGCCGGGACTCGATGCGGAGCGCCACGTTGTCGCGCTCTCGCGTCAGAAAAGGCCCCAGTAACTGGCGCAACGACGCCGCGATTCGCGGAGTAAGATGCCGTCCATGAAGCGCATCATCGCGGTAGCCAATCAGAAAGGCGGCGTCGGCAAGACGACCACCGCGGTGAATCTCGCCGCGTCTTTCGCCGCGACGCGCCGCCGCGTATTGCTCATCGACATCGATCCGCAGGGCAACGCCACCATGGGCTGCGGCGTCGAGAAGTCGCAGATCACGCGCGGCACCGGCGACGTGTTGTTAGGCGAGTGCGCCGCCACCGACGTCATCATCAATCTCGAGTCGACTCCCGGCCTCGCGCTCATGCCCTCCAACCAGGACCTGACCGCCGCCGAAGTCCGCCTGCTAACTACCATGGCGGGCCGCGAGCTGCGCTTGCGCAACGCGCTCAAGCCGATCTACGACCAGTACGAAGTGATCCTCATCGACTGCCCGCCGGCACTCAACATGCTCACGCTGAATGCACTGGTCGCGGCGCAGAGCGTGCTGATCCCGATGCAGTGCGAGTACTACGCGCTCGAGGGTCTGTCGGCGCTGGTCGGCACCATCGAGCAGATCAAGGCGTCGGTGAGCCCGAACCTCGAGATCGAAGGCATCCTGCGCACCATGTTCGATCCACGAAACAATCTCTCCAACGAAGTGTCGAGCCAGCTCATCGCGCATTTCGGCGACAAGGTGTTCCGCACCATCGTGCCGCGCAACGTGCGGCTGGCCGAGGCGCCGTCGTTCGGCAAGCCGGCCTTGCAGCACGACAAGGACTCGCGCGGCGCGCTGGCCTATCTCGCACTCGCCGGCGAAATGCTGCGCAAGGACGACGACGCGGCGAACGATGCCGAAGTCGCGCCGCCGGCCGAAGCCCCCGTTGATGGCGAGCATCCGCCGAACTAAGCGAGATATCATCCGCCCCATGAGCCAGAAGAAACCGGTCATGGGTCGCGGCCTCGAGGCACTGCTCGGGCAGATGTCCAACCGGACCGCGCCGGCACCCGCTCCCGGATCAGCCAGTAGCGCGCCCGACGCTTCCGCGCCCGCTGCCAAGCTCGCCGGCGACGAGCTCGCGAATCTGCCGCTCGACCTGCTGCAGCGGGGCAAATACCAGCCGCGCGTCGACATGCGCCAGGAATCACTCGAAGAGCTGGCGGCGTCGATCAAGGCGCAGGGAATCATCCAGCCCATCGTCGTGCGTGCCGTGGACGGCGCCGCGCCGGGCGAATCGCAGCGTTACGAAATCATCGCCGGTGAACGCCGCTGGCGTGCCGCGCAGATCGCGGGGCTCGCCACCATTCCAGCCGTCATTCGTCGCGTGGCCGATGACGCCGCCATCGCGATGGCGCTCATCGAAAACATCCAGCGCGAGAACCTCAACCCGCTCGAAGAAGCGCGCGCACTCGAACGTCTCATCAGCGAATTCGGCATCACGCATCAACAAGCCGCCGACGCGGTGGGCCGCTCGCGCGCAGCGGTATCCAATCTCTTGCGCCTGCTCGAGCTCGCGCCGGAAATCACCGCCTTCGTCGAACGCCGCGAGCTCGAGATGGGTCATGCGCGCGCATTGCTGGGCCTGACCCAGCGCCGTCACCAGATCGAGGTCGGCACGCTGGTCGCCAAGAAGGGCCTGTCCGTGCGCGAAACCGAGGCGCTGGTTCGCAGCATGTTGGCCAGGGGCGCGGGCGGAGTCGCGCCCAGAGAAACCAGGGGCCTCGATCCCAATGTGCAGCGACTGCAGGACGAACTATCGGAAAAGCTCGGCGCGCCGGTTTCGATCCAGCACACGGGTTCGGGCAAAGGCAAGGTCGTCGTCAGCTACCACTCACTAGATGAGCTCGACGGCATCCTCGCGCACATTCGTTAGCGCGCTGTTCCTGGCGCTTGCCGGTTGCGCCACCGCCCCCGGGGACGATTTCCGGCACGGCCTCGATCAATGGCACATCGAAGCCGAGAAGCCCGGCCACATCAGCGCCGCCAACGGCGTTCTCGACATCGACGTGCCCGCGGGCGTGACGCTGTGGTTCAAACCGCGCCTGCAAGGACCGGTTCGCATCGAGTTCGACGCCACGGCCGTCGCCGAGGGCGGGCCGAACGACAAGGTCAGCGATCTGAATGTCTTCTGGATGGCCAACAATGCTGACGGTCGCGAGCCCGTTTTCGCCCGACAGCGCGGAGGTGCGTTCGCCCAGTACAACGACCTGCTGACGTACTACGTCGGGCTCGGCGGAAACCGGAATTCCACCACGCGTTTCCGGCGGTACATCGGCGACCCGGTGAATCGCCCCCTGCTGCCCGAACACGATCTGGCCGCGCCCTCGGCCATGCTGGTCCCGAATCGCAAACAAACCATCACGCTCATCGCCGCTGGCTCGCGGATCGAGTACCTGCGCGACGGCGCGCGGCTGTTCCTGCTCGAAGACGCCGCGCCTTACGTGAACGGATGGTTTGCACTTCGCACGACCTTCAGCCATCTGCGCATCGAGCGCCTTTACGTAAGAAAGCCCGGGAAATAGCGGGCATTTTTTCTTGAAGGGCGGGGGGTCGGCGTATATAATGCGCGCCCCTGGCCAAGGCACACGTAAGTCGTTGCCAAGCCAAACAATTTTCGAACATTGCTACATCGGCCTGCGTCCTTCGTGGGCCTGAAGTTGTGTTCGCCAATTGTCGACTTGGAAAGGGTCGACTTGCAGTAGGAGAGTCTTTGGTCACCCTTGAGTTGCCCCAAGCGAGGCGACTGGCGGCGAGCGTAGTGCTCGGCCAGGTCGTCGTAACCGTTGTGGCCGCGGCCATTTGCTTCGCGGTGTGGGGCCGTATCGCCGGTCTTTCGGCGTTGGCGGGCGGTGGCATTTCGGCCGCGGCCAGCTCGGTGCTCGCGTTCTTCGCCTTTCGTGCGCCTGCCGGTGCTCCAGCCGAGAGCGTGGCGCGCGCGTTTTACGTCGGTGAGGGTTTGAAGCTCGCGGTGACGGTCACGCTGTTCGTGGTGGTTTTCGTGACGATGAAGGTCGCGTTTGCCGCCCTGTTCGGCGCCTACATCGCGACATTGTTCGTGTACTGGATTGCGCTCGCGAATGCGCTGCCGCCGCTCGGTGGCGCCGCGAGCGCGGCGAAGCGTTAGGAAGAAGAGCAGATGGCAGCAGAACACGCCCCCACCTCGAGCGAGTACATCGGTCATCACCTGCTCAATCTTCAATACGGTGAAGGATTCTGGACGTACAACGTCGACAGCATCTTCTTCTCGGTGACGCTCGGTCTGCTGTTCGTGGTGTCGTTCTACCTGGCGGCGCGCAAGGCGACCGCCGGCGTTCCGGGCAAATTCCAGCTGTTCATCGAAGTGCTGATCGATTTCATCGACACCCAGGTACGCGACAGTTTCCATGGAACGAGCAAGCTGATTGCGCCGCTGGCGCTCACCATCTTCTGCTGGATCCTGTTGCTCAACTTCATGGATGTCGTCCCGGTGGACCTGCTGCCCGTGATCGGTCAGAAGGCCGGGCTCGAGCACCTGAAGGTCGTGCCCACGACCGATCTGAACATCACCCTCGGCATGTCACTCACCGTGTTCCTGCTGGTGATGTTCTACAGCTTCAAGATCAAGGGTTTCGGCGGCTTCGGCTGGGAGCTGCTGACTCATCCTTTCGGCAAGTGGATGATGCCGTTCAACCTGCTGTTGAACCTCATCGAACACATCGCGCGTCCGGTCTCGCTGGCGCTGCGTCTGTTCGGCAATCTGTATGCGGGCGAAGTCATCTTCCTGCTGCTCGCCGTTCTCGGTGGCAGCTTCGCCATCAACTCCTTCGCGGGCGTCGGTGGCGCATTTGCCCAGCTCGTGTTGGGCGCGGTGTGGGCGTGTTTCCACATCCTGGTGATACCGCTACAGGCATTCATTTTCACGGTGTTGACCATCGTGTACCTCGCGCAGGCACACGAGACTCATCACTGATCGGTTGATCAACTCAAGATTCTGGTTGGAGGAAACATGGAACACATTGCTGCAATTGCTCAAATTCAAGGTCTCACGGCTCTCGGAGTCGGCTTCATCTTCGGCCTCGGCGCCCTCGGCACCGCCATCGGCTTCGGCCTGCTCGGCGGCAAGTTCCTGGAAGGCGCGGCGCGCCAGCCGGAGCTCACCCCGACGCTGCAGGTGAAGATGTTCATCGTCGCCGGCCTGCTCGACGCGGTCGCGTTCGTCGGCATCGGCTTCGCGCTGTTCTTCACGTTCCAGAATCCGTTCCTCGTGCCGATCACCCAGGCAGCGGCGGCCGCGGCTGGACATTGATAGTTAGATTGCCGAGGAGACGCGCGTGAATATCACCGTCACACTCATCGTCCAGATGCTGGTGTTCGCCATCTTCATCTGGGTGGTGA
Source organism: Steroidobacteraceae bacterium (assembly GCA_035995425.1). Classification (GTDB taxonomy): domain Bacteria; phylum Pseudomonadota; class Gammaproteobacteria; order Steroidobacterales; family Steroidobacteraceae; genus CADEED01. The sequence goes on along the minus strand of DASYKM010000047.1, from coordinate 1,867 downwards.
TGACCTTCATCTGGCCGATCATTCTTGGCGCCATGAACGAGCGCGAGAAGAAGATCGCCGCCGGGCTCGCCGCCGCGGAACAGGGTCAGAAAGACCTGTCCGAGGCCAAAAGCCGCGCCGACGAAGTGATCAAGGAAGCCCGCGCCCGCGCACTGGCCATCGAGGCCCAGGCGCGCACGCAGGCCAACCAGATCATCGACGAAGCGCGCAAGGCCGCCGGCCTCGAGGGCGAGAAGGCCCTGGCCAGCGCCAAGTCGCAGATCTCTCTCGAGAGCAATCGCGCGCGCGACGCATTGCGCGGGCAGGTCGTCAGCCTGGCCGTCGCCGGCGCCAAACGCGTGCTCGAGAAAGAGATCGACGCCAAGACGCACGGCGAGCTGCTCGACCAACTCGCGGCGAAGTTGTAAACGATGGCTGAACGCATCACCACCGCCAGGCCGTACGCAAAGGCGATTTTCGCGCTTGCGCGCAAGGGCAACACGCTGGCGCAGGTCGGCGCGACGCTGGCGCGCGCCGCCGAGGTGGTCGCCGATCCGCGCGTGCACGCCTTGTTAGGCAGTCCGCGCATGACCCCGGCGCAACTCGCCGAGTTCGTCACCGGCGTCGTCGGCGCGGGCCTCGACGAGTACGGCCGCAACTTCGTGTCGCTGCTCGCCCAGAACCGCCGCCTCGGATTCCTCCCCGAGATCGCGGCGCTGTTCGAGCAGATGAAAGCCGACGTGGAGAACGCGGTGGATGTCGAGGTGATCGCGGCGTCGAAGCTCACGCCCGACCAGGAAAGCCGCTACGCGGCCGCATTGCAGAAGAAGCTCGGGCGCCAGGTGCGCCTGCACACGCGAGTCGACGGCAGCCTGCTGGGCGGCGCCGTCCTCAAAGCCGGCGATCTCGTGATCGACGGCTCGATCAAGGGCCGGCTCGAACGCCTGGCCACAGAATTGACCGCTTAAAGATTTTTCGAGGATTCAGAACATGTCCGTAAAAGCATCCGAGATCAGCGACCTCATCAAGTCGCGCATCGAGAACTTCAAGTCCGCGAGTGAAGCGCGCAACGTCGGCACCGTCGTCACGGTGACGGACGGCATCTGCCGCATCCACGGACTCGCGGATGTCCGCTACGGCGAAATGATCGAGTTCCCGGGCAACCTGTTCGGCCTCGCGCTGAACCTCGAGCAGGACTCGGTGGGCACCGTGGTGCTCGGCGACTACAAGAGCATTCGCGAAGGCGACACGGTGAAGACCACCGGCCGCATCCTCGAAGTGCCGGTAGGCCGCGAGTTGTTAGGCCGCGTGGTCGACGCGCTCGGCAACCCGATCGACGGCAAAGGCCCGCTCAAGACCACCAAGACCGCCCCCATCGAGCGCGTGGCGCCGGGCGTCATCTACCGCAAGTCGGTGGGCCAGCCGGTGCAGACCGGCTACAAGGCGGTCGACTCGATGGTTCCGATCGGCCGCGGCCAGCGCGAGCTGATTATTGGGGATCGTCAAACCGGTAAAACGGCTATGGCAATCGACACCATCATCAACCAGAAGTCTTCCGGCATTAAGTGCGTGTACGTCGCCATCGGCCAGAAGCAGTCGACGATCGCCAACGTGGTGCGCAAGCTCGAAGAGCACGGCGCCATGGCGCACACCATCATCGTTGCCGCATCTGCCTCGACGCCCGCCGCCATGCAGTACATCAGCGCGTACTCGGGCTGCACCATGGGTGAGTTCTTCATGGACAACGGTGAAGACGCGCTCATCATTTACGATGATCTGTCGAAGCAGGCCGTGGCCTATCGCCAGATCTCGCTGCTGCTGCGCCGTCCCCCGGGCCGCGAAGCGTATCCCGGCGACGTGTTCTATCTGCACAGCCGCCTGCTCGAGC
>DASYKM010000046.1:0-2792 GCA_035995425.1 Steroidobacteraceae bacterium | reverse complement strand
TCCTTCGTGGACGCGGATAAGATCTCTTAACCTCCCATTAACCATAATCGCCGCAGGGTGGCCGTGGCATGGGCGCTATTGATTGCGCTCGAACGGGCCGAGCGGTCGTTTCGCTGGGAGCGGGGCACCAATAGATGTCGGTCGACGCTTCCAGCGCCACATCAGCGGCAGGCACCGACCCGTCGCGCGCGCGCATTGCCGGCGCCATCAAGCAGGCGGCCTCCACCACGGGAACCAGCTTCGAATATCTGCTCGCCACCGCGAAGATGGAATCCAACTTCAATCCGACCGCCAGCGCCTCGACCTCGTCGGCGCGGGGCCTGTTTCAATTCATCGACCAGACCTGGCTCGGCACCGTGAAGGAAGCGGGCGCGCAACTCGGCTATGGCAACTACGCCGACGCCATCTCCAAATCGTCATCCGGCAGTTATTCGGTCCGCGATCCCGCGGCGCGCAGCGCGATCCTTAAATTGCGCGATGATCCCGCAGCCAGCTCCGCGATGGCCGGCGTGCTGACGCAGTCCAACAGCTTCAAGCTCACCGGCAAGATCGGCCGCCGCCCGACCGACGGCGAACTCTACATGGCGCACTTCATGGGCGTCGGGGGCGCGGCCAAACTGATCGCCAATGCCGAGGATAATCCGCAGGCCTCCGGCGCGCGGCTGTTTCCCAACGCCGCCGCCGCCAACCGCTCGATCTTCTACGAACGCGGCGGCCGCGCGCGCAGCGTCTCGGAAGTCTATTCGGTGCTGACGCAGCGTTACGCCAGCGCCGCCAATTCATCGGCCACGCGCACGGCGATGGCTTCGGTAGGCGTGACGCCAACCGCCGTTGCCGCGGCGGCCAAGCCGGTCGATAACATGGCCTATCTCTCGAGCTTTCCCGACGCGCGTTCGGTGACACCGGCGGCATCGCAGCCGGTGATCACCACGGCATCGCTAGCTCCGGGCCAGCCGATGTTTCGCTCGCTGTTTCATGCCGGCGAACGCGCGCAGCCGGTTTCGCCCGCGGTGCAGGAACTGTGGGGCAACGGCTCGTCGCTGACGTCGGTTTCGAATGCCGCCTCAACGTCAGCCTCGACACAGCCCAATGTCCGCGCGCCGCAACCGCTCGATCTGTTCAGCGACCGCAACGGCACGTTCAGCGGGTGACACACTCTCGTGTCTCGGGCGCGATGCAGCGCTTCTTCAGCGCTGCTTCGCAGAACCGGGACCCAGCTTCAGCCCATCACATGCAACCGAGGCCCCGGCTCTGCAGCCCACCGCTTCGCAAGAGCTACGCGCTGGGCTGCGTCCGGGCCACGTGAGCGTGCACGCACACCCGCATCCTTAACAAAACCTCGACAAACCCAGCCGTTTATGGTGAACCCTTTGTTAAGCGTCATGGTTTATTTTGTCTGACAGTGGCATCGCGTCACGGTGTCGTTTTAAGTTGCGTAAGCCGGCAGGACCATGATCGTTCGGCAGTTCATCAGTTGGATACGTACCGCTCCCGCAGGCGAGCGGGCAGAGGCCACCCGGTCGCTGGCTCGCGCTTTGCTCCTTTCCGACATGTCCGAGGACGACCGCGTCGCCGCCGAGGGCGCGCTGTTGATGCTATTAGACGATCCCTCTCCCCTTGTGCGTCAGGCGATGGCCGAAGTATTTTCGCGCAGCGCCGATGCGCCGGCGGCCATCATGCAGGCGCTGTCGCTTGACCAGGCGTCGGTGGCGCTTCCGGTTCTGGAATATTCGCCGTTGTTGATCGATGCTGACCTGGTCGACATCATCGCCACGGGAAACAGAGAGATGCAATGCGCCATCGCGCGCCGCATCGATCTGCCGGCCTCGGTCTGCGCCGCGATCGCCGAAGTCGGCACGCCCGCGGCAGCACTCGAACTGATTGAAAATCCATACGCCGAACTGGCGCCGTTCTCATGGGACCGCATCGTCGAACGCCACGGCCATCTGGCGGCGATCCGTGAATCGATGCTGGTGCTGGAAGATTTGCCGGCCGCGACGCGGCTGGCACTGGTCGCCAAACTATCCGAGACGCTGGCGCAATTCGTAACTGCGCGCAACTGGCTCAGCGCCGACCGGGCGGGGCGCATCGCCAGCGAAGCGCGCGACCGCTGCACCGTGAACGTCGCGGCGCGTTCGCGCGGCGACAACATGCGCGGCCTGGTGCGCCATCTGCGAGCCACCGGTCAGCTCACCGCCGGACTGATCCTGCGCGCGCTGTTGTCGGGCAATCTCGAACTGTTCGACCATGCGCTGGTGGAGTTGTCCGCTCTGCCGGAGGCACGCGTTTTCGCGCTGGTCCATGACCGCGGCGGCGCCAGCCTGAACGCGTTGCTAACCCGCGCGGGCCTTCCTCAGTCGACCTTTCCCGCGTTCCGCGCGGCGCTGGAAGCGAGCCATGAAATCGGTTTCGTCGGCAGCGCCGGCGAGGCGGCACATCTGCGCCGCCGCATGGTAGAGCGGGTGCTGACCCGCTGCGAGACTGACGAGGAAACCGCCGAGCCATTGCTGATCCTGCTGCGGCGCTTTGCGACGGAATCCGCGCGCGAGGAAGCCCGGTTGTTCTGCGACGAACTGATCGCGGACGAGGCCGTGGCGGCGATCCAATATGAAATGATCGCGGCGTGATTTAACGCTATTGCGTAACCCAATGTCGTCCCCGCGCAGGCGGGGAGATGGAGTCACGTTTGAAGTGCAACGGTTGATTTGAGCTGGGAGAATGCCTCGGCGGGTGTCTTGAAGTCCAGGCATTTGCGTGGAGTGTTGTTAAGGCGTTGAACGTAGCGCTGGATG
>DASYKM010000045.1:0-10586 GCA_035995425.1 Steroidobacteraceae bacterium | reverse complement strand
TACGGCACCGCGCCGCACGTCTCGATCCAGACTAACGACCAGGTGGGGCAGGGACGGCTGCTGCCGGGGACTTCGGTCGATGAATTTGCAGCCACCCTGGCGCGGTGGTTCGGCTGCACCACCGGCGAGCTGCCGGGAATCCTGCCCAACGTCGGCAATTTCACCAACACCGCCCTTGGCTTCGTGTGATGAGGGAAAAGGGGACATTCCTATTTTCCACGCTGCGTGAAAAATAGGAATGTCCCCTTTTTCCCGGCACCACCAACTTTAGTCGATGGTCAAACGAAGCCGAGGCTGGTGTTGGTGAAGTTGCCGACGTTCGGCAGGATGCCGGGCAGCTCGCTGGTGGCGCAGCCGAACCACCGCGCCAGGGTGGCTGCAAATTCATCGACCGAAGTCCCCGGCAGCAGCCGTCCCTGCCCCACCTGGTCGTTAGTCTGGATCGAGACGTGCGGCGCGGTGCCGTAGAAACGTCCGCCATTGACGGCACCGCCCATGACGAAGTGATGGCTGCCCCAGCCGTGATCCGATCCGTCGGCGTTCGAGCTCAGCGTGCGCCCGAAATCGGAAGCGGTGAACGTCGTGACTTTGTCGGCGACACCGAGCTCGACGGTGGCGGCATAGAACGCGCTCATCGCCGCATTGACGCGCGCCATCAGGTTCGGATGGTCCTGCATCAGCAGGTTGTGATTGTCGAAGCCGCCCAGCGACACGAAGAACACCTGTCGCTTGAGCCCGAGCGCGGCGCGCGCGCCGATGAGCCTCGCGACGATCTTGAGCTGGGCACCGAGCGGATTGCCGGCCGGGAACGCAGTCGCGGGATTCACTGCCGCCAACGCCCCATTGACCACACCTTCGAAGTCCATCGAGCGCCTGGTGACGATTGCGTATTCGTTCTGGAGCACATGCGCGCTGCTGCGCGTGATGATGGCGTTGAGCGCATCGCGCAAGGGCGTGTTCAACGCGGCGATGCGGACCGCGCCACCCGGACTCACCTGGTACTGCAACGCGGTGCGCCCGGCCACGAACACGGCATTGCCTGATACGGAAATGCAGGTCAGCAGCGAGTTGCCGCCGTTGCTCGACAACGCGATGTCGCCGAGCCGGCCGCCCCAGCCCACCGTGGATCCTTCGGTGCTGTTCGACTGCCACACCGATTGCTGGTCATTGTGCGAGAACAGTTTCGGTGGCAGCGGGTTGGCGACGCGATTGGTGCTCAGGTATTGCGCCAGCGTCGTCGGCTTGATCAGCGGACCCACGTTGAGTTGCACCGCGAGCTTGCCCTGATCGAACAAGGCCTTGAGCCCGGTCAACTGCGGCGACAGCGCGTACTGAAGGTTGTCGGTGAGCACCTGCCCGCCCGTGGGCGTCAGCGCGGTGGCGGCCAATTGATCGCGGCCGTAGGCGATGCCGCCCGCCATCTGCCCGGCGGCGCCGCCACGAATGGCGCTATAGGCGTTGTAGTTAGTGTTGTCGTACGGAACCACGGTGTTGGCGTAGTCGTTGCCGCCGTAAAGGAAAATGCACACCAGCGCCTTGTAGTCGGCGCTGTCGAAAGCCGCCGCTTCGCCGATGGCGGCGAGATTGATGGCGAGCGGCGTGGCGACGCCCATGGCGCCGAGATGCAGGGCGCGCTGCAAAACCACTCGCCGTGTCCATGAGCCGGAGTTGTTCGGAGGGCGCTTCATTTCTGCACCAGGTATTCCGGTGAGCACAGGATGAGGAAACACGCGCTGGCCAGCAGATCGAGCTTCGCGTTGTCGGTGCTGCCCGCCGTCACGCCGAAGGCGCTGAGCGTGGTCTGCAGCAGCGTCAACGTAGCCGTCGACAACTGGTTGGCCGTGAGCCGCAGGTTGAGCCAGGCGATCACCGCCGGGACATCATGCGCGAGCGGCAACAGCGTGGAGTAGCTGGGCTTCACATCGTTGTAGCCGCCGCGCGTCATCCACTGCAGGAAGTTGATGTAGCCGGCCGTGGTGGTTTCGTTCAACAACTGGAATTCCGGCGCCTGCTTGCCAGCGGCGGCGATCGCCGTGTTAGGCGGCACATAACCGGGGCGGAAGAAATTGAACACCGACGGTGAGCGCAGCGCACTGTGCCCGAGCGCCGTGTCGCTGGCCGACAGGTCGTAGATCTCGTAGGCACCGTTGGTGGACGTCGTACCCACCGTGCGGGCCCACTGTACGAAGCGCACCACGGGCTCGCGCAGCTTTCCCGACAAGGTGTCGGATGCCGCGGGCGCGGTGCGTGCCTCCGTGTCGGTGAGGATGGCGGTCCACACTGCCTTCAGATCGCCGCGCACGCCGGCGCCGTTGTCGGCAAACGCCGCGGCCACGCGGCCGACGTACGCAGGCGTGGGATTGCTGGTGACCAGGCGTTGAATCATCTGGCGGGCGAAGAACGGACCGGTGTTCGCGTGAGTGAACAACCTGTCGAGCGCGATGCGCAATGCCTCGGGGCCCGGCGTGTTGGCCGGAATGCTGGTGCCGAGGAAGCTGACCGCCAGGGTGGAGTGGTTGTTAGGGTTGAACCACATCGCGTTGGTGGCGAAGCGCGTGTTCGGCACCTGGTAATCGTGCCAGGCGACCGTCGTGAACGTGCCGCCGTTCGCCAGGTAGTCCCAGTCGTAACCCGTGAACACGCGCGCGAGATTCGTGATGTCGCTCTGGCCGTAGGTCTCGATGGGTTGGCCGTTGGCATCCAGGCGCAACGATCCGTCGGCGTTGAGCTCATAGAGCCCGATGGTGAAGAGCTGCATCACCTCGCGCGCGTAGTTCTCGTCGGGCTGCCGGCCGTTGCTGTCTTCCTTCAGGTTGCCCTTGGTGTTGAGGTAGAAACCCATGCCGGCATTCAACGTGAGGCTTTCGAGCAAAGTGCGGAAGTTGCCGTATACGTTGGCGCACAGCAGATCCCAATACCCGGCGATCACATAGGGTGGGTAGAACCCGTCGATGGGGCTCAACGACACCACGAAGAACTCCGAGAGCGCGAGTGCCAGCCGCTTGCGCATCTGGTCCGGCCCCGCCAGCAGCTGATTCCAGATCATGAAATCGCCGAACTGCGGCCAGAAGTAGCGCTGCTCAATGGTGATGGAGTTGTGGCCGCGCGAGTCGAGCCAGGCGACGCCGGTCTGCCCCAGCGCGGTGGTGTAGTTAGACGTGAGCCAGGCGGAATAGCCGCTGTTCCTGACCGCCGCCAGGTCGGCATCGGTGGCCGAGAACTGCGCCTGCAACAGGAAGCGCGCCGCTTCGGTGTCGGTGATCGTGAGCGGAGGCGTGACGGGCGGTATCACCGGTGGCGGATTCTGCGACGGCGGCGGTGCGCTGCCGCCACCGCCTCCGCCACAGGCGGAGAGCGCAAGCGCCGACAGCGCCACGGCGACGCTGGCGCCCCGATCGTCGTCGGCTTCGCGGCCGTTGTTTTCCAGTTCTGTCACGAGCCCCCCGCGTTGAGCGTGGCACGGTAACTTATGGGGATGAGCCCCGGCAAACCTGAACGGCATAAGCCCTCAGCGTGGCGCGGGTAGGGAAAATCGAGGCCTCGGCCTCTAGGATCGGTCATGAAGAGTGAGTCCCCGAAACGCCGGCGCGGCCGACCTCCGCATGCCGATGTGCTCACCCCCGCGGAGTGGCGCACGGTTCATGCGGTTCAACACGGCATGACCAATGTCGAGATCGCGAGGCGGCGCGGCGTGAGCGTGAATGCCATCAAGTTTCACGTGGCCAACGCGCTGGCGAAGCTGGGTTTGCACAATCGACGGCAGCTGCGTGCCTGGTTCAAGGCTCCGGTCGGCAGCGCACAGGCAAAGGAGAAGAAGATGAGCGTGGAATTGCAGCTCGGTACGATCGGCCAGATCGCCCGCTCGGTCGGCGATATCCAGGCGTCGGAGAAGTGGTACCGCGAAGTCCTCGGGCTGCCGCACCTGTACACCTTTGGCACGCTGGCCTTCTTCGACTGCGGCGGAACGCGGCTCATGCTTTCCCAGGAAAAGGGCGGCGCCGTCAAAGAGTCGATCCTTTACTTGCGCGTGCCGGATATTGCCGCCGCGCACCAACGCCTCACCGATCGGGGCGTGAAGTTCACGCATGCGCCGCACCTGATCCATCGGCATGCCGACGGCACCGAGGAATGGCTGGCGTTCTTCGACGATCCGGACGGCCGGCCGATGGGACTGATGTCCCAGGTGAAGGCGGTACCGGGTTGGGATTCTCGTGATTAGTCGAGCTGCCGTTCATTCACGAGAATCCCAACCCGGTACCCTCTTCGCCACTCCCTCCCCGTTAAACATATTGCCAATTCCCTAGCAGGAATCGCCTACGGCTGCGAATCGCGACACGGTTTTACTTCACGTGGCCGGCGCAATCTATGCCGCGCGTCGCGCCAGCCATCGCAGGGAGTTATTCATGAGTGCAACGAACGAACGCATGTCGGTTTTCGGCCCGACGCTGCGCTTCAAGGGCGAGCTCAAAGCCCAGGAAGACATCAAGATCGAAGGCCGCATCGAAGGCACGATCCACCACCAGCAACGAATCGTCGTCGGTCAGAAAGGCGAGGTAGTCGCCACGGTGAATGCCGCGCAGATCGACGTCGACGGCAAAGTGGTTGGCGACATGAGCGCCAAGAAGAGCATCAAGGTCAATCAATCAGCGATCGTGCGCGGCAACATCCGCGCGCCGAGCGTGAGCATCACAGAGGGAGCGAATTTCAATGGCGGAGTCACCATGGAGTCGAATGCTGGGTCGCAAGGATCCTCCACCCCCGGCGCGAGCCGCTGAGCCGGAGAAAACCATGAGCAAACCTGCAGACAAGATGGTGGCCCCGGCAGCCGCACCGCGTACGGAGTCGACCGGCACCTGCGTGCTCGGCCCGACGCTACATTTCAAGGGCGAGCTGTACGGCGAGGAAGACCTGGAATTCCAGGGCCAGATGGAAGGCTCCATCGAACACACGCGCAGCCTGTCGATCGGCAAGGAAGGCGGCGTGACCGGCAACATCAAAGCCAAGTTCGTGATCGTCGAAGGCCGCGTCGATGGCGACATCCACGCCAGCGAATCGGTGTCGGTCCGCGCTTCCGCCAGAGTGAAGGGCAACATCTTCGCGCCGCGAGTCGGCATCGCCGATGGTGCGAACTTCAGCGGCAGCATCGACATGAATCACAAGGGTGCGGCTGGTGCCAGCCGCCCGGCCACCGTGCAGGTTGCGCTCAGCGACCCGGCGGCGGAGCGTCTGCTGACGAAGGCTGTGGGCTGAGAGAGCCGGCAGGCTTCAGCAAGTCGACCGGCGCCATCAGCTCAACAATTTTCGCGGACAATGCGCGCAGGCTCTCCTGCGCGCCGTCCGCGGCCTTGTTGGACAGCAACACCAGCGCGATCCCCGCATCCGGGTACAGCTCGCACGCACTCGAGAATCCATAAGTGCCGCCCGTATATCGAAGGCGGCGTCCGTGCGGCGATTCATCGACGATCCAGTAGAACGCCACGCTTTGACGGCGGTCGAGCGTGAGCCACGTGGGCTGGTGCGCGAGCTTCACCGACGCATCGCGCTCCGCCGCCTGCCAGGACGCGTACCTCAGCAAATCCTCGGCGCTGTAGCGCAACGACCCCGCCGCGTACTGGGTCTCCGCCGTGAATCCCGGCACCTGTTCGTTGTTCTTCGTGTAGCCCAGCGCGAGTAGTTTGATGGGCGGCGCCGTGCCGCTGCCCATCTTGAGCGGCTTTTCGATCTCGCGCGCCAGGATGGCGTCGAAGGATTCGCCGTAGAGCTTCTCGAGCACCACGCCGAGCAGCATGCTGGCGACGTTCGAATGCGCCGGATCGCTGCCGGGGGGACGCTGCGGCTTGACCATGTGCAGCTGGCGCAGGAACTCAGTGCGCGTGTACTTCTCGAGCACGCGCATGCGCGTGGCGAACAAAAACTCGCCGGGCACCGTGCGCACCTGGCTGAGGTCGGGAATGTTGTCGGCGAGCTGCGAAGTCATGTTTGCGAGGTGCAGCAGCCGCACGCGCTCGCCGCCGTTCTCCAGGTTCGGATACGGCTCATCGAGATACTTCGACGCCTCGTCATTGATCGTGGCCCGGCCTTCGACGATGGCGCGCGCCAGCAACTGCCCGGTCATGGTCTTGGCGATGGAGCCGATTTCGTAGACCGTGTCCTTGGTCGGCGTCTTGTTGCCATCGAGTCGCGTGGCGCCGAAGTTGTAGAAGTGCCGCTGGCCGTTGTCGTACACGCCAATGCTCAGGCCGACGCCGTCGTTGGCGACTAACCACTCCCGCCCGAGGTCGCGTACCGCCGCGTCGGTGGGCGACGCATCAGCGGGCGCCGCGGCGGCGGCATGGCCCTCGACCGGCACCAGCAACCCCAACGACAGAAAACACATGCGGAAGTTCATGGGCGCGCATCCTCGCGCGTACACTCCCGCAACACAACACACCGAACGGGAGTCCTCGCATGAAAGCCTTTATCGTCGCCGTCTCGATGCTGTGCGCCGCTGCCGCGGCCGGCGCGGAACCTCCCGCCGATTCGGCGAGCATCGCCGCGGCGAAGCTCATGAAGGCGCGTGCCGACCAGGGCGACGCCGAAGCGATGTACGTCCTGGGTTTTCTCGCCGCGCAGTTCGGACCCCGGCCTTTTGCCAAGGAGAGCGCTGATGCGCCGGCGTGGAAAGCACTCCTCGGCGCTCAAACCACCGGCGCGGACTGGCTCAACAAATCCGCCGAAGCGGGTTATTCGCCCGCTATCGACGCCGTCTGCCGTATTGGGCAGGACCGTCTCGCCCCCGCCGCGCTGCGCGAAGAGCGCGCGGCGAAGTGCACCGAGCTCAGGACGAAGTATCCGGCCAGGTAAACCGGTGAATCATTTGTTGAGCTCGTGATCCGCCGCCAGCACCAGCAATAGATAGTCGGTGGTCCCGTGACCGAGCACGTACTCGGTCTGCTGCCAGAAGAAGGGCCAGCGCTTGAGCTCGGGGAAATCGGGGCGGATCAGCGCGGTGCCCGAGGCGCTGCCACCGGGGATGTGCGACCAGTCGGCGCGATTGAAGCCGTAGGCCGTGGTCAGCGAGCTCGCGCCCACGCCGGACACGAACGATGCAGTGTTCGAACCCGGGTGCACTCCCAGGATGAAGCTCAACGCCTGCAGCGCGTACGTGCGCGGAAACAGATCCGGGAACGACAGGTGCAGCATCCACTGATCCCAGCCGAAACGCTGGATGAGCCAGCCCGCGCCCCAGATGTCGGGCTTGTACGGCACGCCGTATGGCGTTTCTTTCGCGAGCGCGTCTACTTTCAGGCGATACGCGGCCACGGCATCGCGAATCGCCTTGGTATAGGCAACGTCGTTGACCAGCGGCAGCGTGCGCCCGACCGCCCATCCCACCCGATCGATGTTCGCGGCGATGGCCTCGCGCTGCCCTGACAACAATGCGCGGTACTTCGGGTCCTTGGTGGTGATGAAGAGTTCCGCGGCGGCGCCGACGCGCATCAGTTCGTCGGGCGGTGTCGCATGCTCGTATAACGCAATGGCAACCTTGAGCGAGCGCGCCGCAAGATCGTCGTTGTAACCGCGCAAAGCGCGACTGGTCGCGGCCAGTGCCGCCGCAACGCCGAGCTCGCGCCGCGCGTTGTTCTCGGTGAACACCCAGCGATCGTCGGGCGAGCCTGGCAAGCCCACTGCCGGCGCCGATGACTCCGGGGTTTTGCGAGGATCGAAGACGACGTTGTCGGTCATCAGCGCGCCATCGCCCAGGAATACGTACTGACGCAGCGTGGGCTCGATGATGCCGCGATAGAGCCGGCCCAGCGATTCGTAACCACCGACCACCGACAGCGCGCCATGCTCGAGTTGCTGCAGCACGTCGGGCTTGCCATCCGGCTGGTGGATCTCCGTGACCAGCGTCTTCTGGTCGATGCTCGTGTTGTCGTAGTCGACGTGGAACAGCTCCCAGGCCAGCGCCAGGCCGTACATGGTGTCGGCCTGCGATTCCACGCGCATGTCCCAGTCGCCCGCGTCGTGCCAGCCGCCGCGGTTGAGGCCCGGCACCGGCTCTCCCGGCTGGTAGTTAGTCAGCGTGGCCGGCCCCTGCAGGTAGCCGTCGAAATGATTGTGGTCGACGGGCGCCATGCGCGCATCGTCGAGATGGCAGGCACCGTGCCAGAGGCGGTATTTCTCCAGCACCTTCATGTGGCACATCTGCGCCGGCAGGAAATATTCGAGCGTCGGCTGCCACACTTCACGCGTGAACACGTCGGTGTTGATGCGGAACGGATTGCTGACCTGGTCGCCATAGCGCACCACGTACAGCCCCGGCTCCTTCACTTCGCTGAAATCGAGCGTGGCGTACTGGTAGCGCAGGAAGCGGCCCCACTCCGCAGGTTTGCGGTCGATGATGGTTTTCACCTGCCCGGCCTGACCGATGCGCTGCAGGATCACGTGCTCGCGCCTGGTGTCGCGCACGTCGAGTTCGAGAATCACCTGCTTGGGCTGCGCCGGGTGATAGCCCACCTGCGAGACCTGGATGACGGGCGTGCGCATCCAGCCCGCCTTCGCGTGCGGCGTCACCAGCCACTCGATTGCATTGGTGGTGGCACCCGCCGGCGCGAGCGCCCGCACCACGAACCAGCCGTTATTGTGATTGCCGCGGCCGTCGAGCAGCTCGAGCTCGCCGCCGCGCAAGGATTCGATAGTTAGATGGTAGAGACTGGTCTCGGGCGCCACTTCCAGGCGCTGGCCGCGCGCCAGCTGCGGAGTTTCACCGGGGCCGCTCGGCTGCAGCTGGAACACGGCTTCGGTCTTGCCGAGTTGATAGGACTTGCCGAACAGCAGTCCGGGGAACAGCTCGAGGTTGAACCCGACCTTGCCCACCCACTCTGTCGGCACAGGCGCGTCGAAGTCGACGCTGACACGAATCGATTCGCCGGCGGGCACTGCGCGTACGGTGTAGTTGAGCTTCAGGTCCGGATAGAGAATCGGATTGAAGCCTTTGCGATCGCGTTCCGCATCCGGATATGCGAGGGAGACGCGGATCTCCTGCGTGGCGGCGTTGATCTCGCGCTTGCCGGGTTTGGGGATCGGCGACCACTGCCCGGGGGATGCTTCCAGGCGCACGTCGCCGTTCGAGGCGATGCGCTCGTCGTGCATGATGATGCTGAGACCGCCCTGGTGACCTTCAGGGTAGTAGTCCTGCCCGTACATCACGTTGATGCCGGGACGTTCGAAATATTCCTGCGAGTTGAGCGTGAAATTGTCGGCGGCCGGCGCCGTGGCTGAAACCAGAACCGCGGCCGGACACAGAGCCAGGAAAACCAGTCGACGCATTGCAATCCCCCTCGTTTCAGGCGAGAGGGTACCTCAACCGGTCGCGCGCAGGCTCCCGGTCTTCTGCTCGGCGCGCCGTGACTGGATGAGATCGTGGACGAAGCGCAGCTTCTCGAGCACCTTCGGCGACAGCACGAACGGATATGCGTCCTTCATGCCCATGCTGCGATTGAGGCTGTTCAGCGCGAGAGTGACCGCATTCCAGCTCGAGGTCAGCGACTCGAAATCGCGGAACGCCAGCGCGTCGGTCGAGATCTGCTCGCCATATCGTTCCGCGGTGGGAACGCGAATCGTGAGGCCGTGGCTCTTGGCGGTCTCGAGCGTGTCGACCATGTGCAGGTAGTGCGCCCAGGTCTCGGCCCAGTCCTCCCACGGATGCATGGTGGCGTAGGCGCTGATGTACGACTCCCACCAGTTCGCCGGCGCGCCCTGCTCGTAGTGGCGCTGCACGGCCTGGTCGTAGTCGAAAGAGTCGTCGCCGAACAGCTCGCGGAAGGCGTTCAGTGAACCGCTGTTCCTGATGAGCCGGTCCCAGTAATAGTGACCGATCTCGTGACGCAGGTGCCCGAGCACGGTGCGATAGGCTTCGCCCATCTTCTCGCGCATGTTCTCGCGGAACGCCGAGTCGGCTTCGGCGATGTTGAGCGTGATGATGCCTTCGTCGTGGCCCGTCATGACGGGCTTGTCGGGCGTGGAGCGCAGGAAGTGGAAGGCCACGCCTTCGTTCGGCCATTCCTGGCGCGAGCTCAGCGGCAGCTTCAGCGCGTAGATCGTGTAGAGCAGCCGGCGCTTCGCGGCCTCGATGCCGGCCCAGGCGACGCGGTTGTTAGTGTCGGCGAGGTCGGGGGCGACTTCGGTCAGCCGGCAGGAATTGCAGAACTGCTGGCTCTGCTCGGCGGGGACCAGCCAGTTGCAGGCGTCGTGGTCGCGGCCGTTCTTGCACTGGCGGTAGTGGCGTACGCCCTGGTTGGCGAAAAACACCTCGTACACCGAGCCCTGCGATGAACCGGTCTGGTGCTGCAACGTGACGATCTTCGCCAGCTCGACGCAGTAGCCCACGGTCATGCCGCAATTCATGCAACGGCTGTTCTCGAAGAACAGCACTTGCTGGCAGTTGTCGCAGGAGAAGAGTTTCAAGGGCTGGCTCGGAAGTACCCGGGAAACCCGGGCGGGCCAGCATAGTCGTTTACGTGGCGAGTACCCGAAGTCGGTCAACGAGCGCGCCGGCTGGGGTGAATGTCTGACGGAGGTGGTACCGGGTTGGGATTCTCGTG